>JAJXSV010000373.1 GCA_021784375.1 Actinomycetes bacterium
TAGTGTCGTTTCTCGCTCGAGGCGCTCACGCACGATCTCCAAGTGCAGCAGCCCCAGGAAGCCGATGCGGAAACCGAAACCCAGAGCCACCGAGGTCTCCGGCTCGTAGACCAGCGCTGCGTCGTTCAGCTTCAGTTTGTCGAGGGCGTCGCGCAGTAGCGGGTAGTCGGAACCGTCGATGGGATAGAGCCCCGAGAAGACCATGGGCTTGGGATCGCGATACCCGCCGAGCGCCTCCGTGGCGCCCTTGACGGCAGAGGTGATGGTGTCACCGACTCGGGATTGCCGGACGTCTTTCACACCGGTGATGATGTACCCCACCTCACCCACGCCGATGCCGTCCTTGGAGATGACGGGATCGGGTGAGATCACGCCCACTTCGAGCAGGTCGTGAACGGTGCCGGTGGACATCATGGCGATGCGTTCACGGGTGTGAATCTGTCCGTCGATGACGCGCACATAGGTGACGACACCGCGGTAGGTGTCGTAGATGGAGTCGAAGATGAGGGCGCGTGCCGGCGCCTGGGGGTCGCCCAGCGGGTGCGGAACCTGGCGCACCACCTCATCGAGCAGCGCCTCGACGCCTTCCCCGGTCTTGGCCGACACGCGCAGCACGGTCTCGGGGTCGCAGCCGATGATGCGGGCGATCTCGGCCGCGTACTTGTCGGGCTGGGCAGCGGGCAGGTCGATCTTGTTCAGCACCGGGATGATGGTCAGGTTGTTTTCCAGCGCCAGGTAGAGATTGGCAAGGGTCTGTGCCTCGATGCCCTGCGCGGCGTCCACCAGCAGCACCGCGCCTTCGCAGGCCGCGAGGGACCGGGACACCTCGTAGGTGAAATCCACATGGCCGGGAGTGTCGATGAGGTTGAGCACGTAATCGACGCCGTCGTCGGCCCGGTAGGGCAGGCGCACGGCTTGGCTCTTGATGGTGATGCCACGCTCACGCTCGATATCCATGCGGTCGAGGTACTGGGCGCGCATCAGCCGCGGGTCGACCACCCCCGTTAGCTGCAGCATGCGGTCGGCAAGCGTGCTCTTGCCGTGGTCTATGTGCGCGATGATGCAGAAGTTGCGGATCAGTTCGGGACTGGTATTGCCCGGGGTCGGCTTGGCCACTGAATCCTCTTCGGTCGTCGGCCAGGGGCCGGCTGCAGGTACAGGCTCCTATCGTTCCATACGGCGACGGGACCATCGCCCGTTGACGGCCTTGCGACATACACTCGCCCCACCGTGTTGTCCCCGAACGCGGTCCCAGGCCAGGTCTCGTCGATGGGCGCCCCATGAGTTATACGCAAGGCGGTGTGGCAACGGCGCCCCTTTGGCTGCAGGTACTCGCCGCCGGCCTTCGTGGGCAAGCCGCTCGGAGCAGCGAGGCCGGGGCCATCGCGGTCACGGTCGACCTGCTCTGTGACCCCCTGCCGTTCGGCGCCGCCTGGTACGGACCGGCCGAGCTGCGCACCCGGTCCATGCGGGCGCTGTACGGATCCGGGTTGCTGCACGGCATGCCCACCGCCGCCTGGAGCGTGCCCTCCTTCGCCAAGACCACGCAGGGTTCCGCCATCATGACCGAGCGCACGGTTACCGCGCCCTGTGATGCCGCCGACAAGGCACTGAAATTCCTGGGGCAGAGTCCGGCCTCGCTCGGGCTCGACTTCTCGAGCAGCACTCCTGTGTTCATCGGCTCGGAACTCGGCGGAGTCCTCACCGTATACGGCTCGGGTGCCTCGCCGGCGCCGTCGGACCTCACGCTCCTGCAGCAGATCGCCACCGATCTGGGCCGCGAGCTGGCCACGCTGCGCGGTCGGCCGGCAACCGACGGTTCCTTCATACCCGAGTCGGAACTGCCGGGTTTCCTCACCACGGTGGCGAATGCGCAGGTGGCGCCGGTCATCGTGGTACGTGCGCTACGTGAAGCCGGCGCCGCGGTTTCGGACTTCGAGACGGTTGAGGCCAACGCCGTGGGCGTGGCCGTCTCGCTGCTCCGCCGCAGCGAACTGCTCGGGGCCCGAGGCACGGCCTTTCTGGCCGGCCATGACACGCGCCCTCTGCAAACCGCCATTCTGCAGGCTTTGCATTCCGGCTTCGCCCTGCAACTGGAGGATCTGGCACTGCAAGCGAGCGCGGACGACGAGGAACACCGCTTCGACGTCAACATGATCGTGGTGAACGATCTGGGCATTCTCACCTTCCGGGACGTCACCGAGCGCTTCCAGGCCATGGCTCATGCCGAACAGGTCTCACAACGTGATCACCTGACGAAACTCGGTTCCCGTGAGGTCCTGGTACATGAACTGCACGATGTCCTGGGACGGCCACGCCGTCGCAACACCGGGGTGGCCGTGCTACAGGTGGGTATTGACGGCCTGTCCCGCGTCAATGAGGCACTCTCGCTGGCGGCTGGCGACCTGGTCATCCAGGCGGTGGCGGAACGCCTGGTGGCAGAGGTGGGCACCGAGCGTTTCGTGGGCCGACTGAGCGGCGACGAATTCGCGGTCATCCTCAGCGAGGAGCGGGGACCGGACGCCGCACTTGCAGTGGCTGAACGCATCCAGGCCCGGGTCAACGCTCCCCTCACGGTGTTCGGGCAGCAGACGGTCCCGAGCGTGAGCATCGGCATCGTCTACACCTCCACCGATGATGATCCGGAGCAGTTGCTGCACGTGGCCGGTCTGGCCCTGAGCCAGGCCAAGAGCCGTGGTCGCGGTCGCGTGGAATTCGCAGACTCCCAGCTGGCCGTCGATGCCAAGGAGTGGTTGGCACTCGAACATCACATCCGCGAAGGCATTGCCGCCAAGCAGTTCCGCGCCTGGCACCAGCCCATCGTCGACCTCGAGACGCGCGCAATCCGGGGCTACGAAGCCCTGGCGCGCTGGGAATCTCCCTTCGGAGAGGCCATCGGTCCGGCACGTTTCATCCCCATTGCCGAGGCCAGTGGCTCCGCCCCCGACATCGACCTGGCCATGCTTGACCAATCGCTGCAGCTCATGCACGACTTGCCGCGAGACCAGTTCGTATCCGTCAATGTCT
>JAJXSV010000041.1 GCA_021784375.1 Actinomycetes bacterium
ACGTCACCGTCGTGGACGACCGCACCCCGTGTGCGGCAGTCGGCCCGGTCCGGGCCCGCTCGCCCCCCAATGCCTGGCTCCGGATCGGGCTCGGTCCTTGCCAAAGACAGGCTCCAGCGGCAGCATCCCGATCAACACCGTTTGAACATCCAACGCCGCGCACGGAGGATCCCATGTCCACGCAAATCACGGTGGTTGGCAACGTCACCTCGGATCCCGAGCTGCGCCACACGCCTGCCGGCGCGGCCACGACCTCATTCACCATCGCGGTGAACGAGCGCAAGTTCAATCGCGACACCAACCAGTACGAGGACGCGGGCGCCACCTTCTGGAAGTGCAACGCCTGGCGCGGCATGGCCGAGCACGTCGCAACCTCACTCCACAAGGGGGATCACGTGCTGCTGCTCGGCACGGTCAAGGACCACACCTTCGAGTCCAAGGATGGGGAGCGTCGCACCATCAAGGAGGTCGAGGTCGAGGAGATCGGCCTGAGCCTGCGCTTCAATGCCGCGCAGGCCGTGCGCGACAGCGCGGCCACGCATCCCACTGCCCCCTAGGGCCGTAGATCCTCGAAGATCATCCCCGCGCCGTGGCGCTGACATGCGGCCACCTCGGCCCCGGTGCGAACCGTCCAGGCCAGCAGCGGCAGGCGCAGGCGACGGTGCCAGAACTGCGCAAGCGGGCCGTCGAGCATCGACACCTCGAGCGCGATGAAGTCGGGGCGCACCAGGACATTCGTCGCCAGCGTCGCCGCGTGCCATCGGCGCAGTATCGGGAGTGAGGACTCCGCGGGCTCCCCCAGTTGACCCGCCGCGAATCGGGGATGGGCGCGCTTGGCCCTGCGCACGATGGCCGGGTGGAAGCTCTGCAGTGCGACGGAGTCCTCGCGCCCGCCGACACGGGATGCCACCGCCTCGACCACCGCGGACACCTGCCGCGTCGGCTTGATCTCGATGAGCAGGGGCACACTTGGCCCGACGTGCGCGATCACCGCATCGAGCGTGGTGAGGTGATCGTCGGTGCCCGCGAAGGTGAGCTCGGTGATGGCTGCGGCGGGCGTCGACTCGATACGGCGGCGCACACCGGTGTCGTGCAGGGTGTCCGGGTCATGGCTCACGATGGGGATCCCGTCCGACGACAGGTGGATGTCGAACTCGACGCCGAAGCCCTCGTCCGCGGCTGCCACGATCGCCGCCAACGAGTTGCGGGGCCGTGTCGCGTCGTGAAGCCCCCGGTGGGCGAATCGTGACGCCGGACCCAGTTCGAGCATGGTGGGCTCCCTCCTGCACGAGCCCATCATGCCGACCGGGGCTCCCAGGTTCGAAGTCTCCTCGGCACCAGTTCCAATGGAACTCAAATGAACCCCCGCGCATGCTTCGGCCATGCTCCGGGTCCCCGGGGCGCTCGACCAAACGGAGTCACAATGAACGCACTCTCCAAGAACCTCATCGCCATCGCGGCCAGCGGCGCGCTCCTCGTCGGTGGCGCCTCGGTGGCGTCGGCCGCTACCGCTTCGCCCTCGGCCAAGCCCTCGGTCAGCACCACCGCGAAGGCCATGCCGGCGAAGGCCAAGGCGAAGGGCCTGAAGAAGAAGGCGAACCGCCACGCCACCTTCAAGAAGGTCAAGGCCAGCAAGAAGGTCAAGGCAACGAACAAGGCGAAGAACAAGAAGCTCAAGTCCGCCAAGCCGAAGCCTTCGGCCTCGAAGTAACCCTTCCCCCGGGCTCCGGCCCGAGAAGCGGCGGAGATCCTTCTGGGGGGTCTCCGCCGCTTCTGCCTGTCCGGGCTACGCGCTCCGCTCGGGAATGCGGATGATCGTGCAGAGACCACCGAGCAGGTCGCTGCGCACGAGTTGCATGGTTCCGCCGTGCTGCCGTGTGACCTCCGCGATGATGCTCATGCCGAGCCCGGAGCCGCCGGTCGAGCGGGAGCGGGACACATCGAAGCGCTGGAAGTACTGGGGGTCGCCCTGGTACCGCTCGGCGGGAAGCCCGGGGCCCGCGTCATCCACCCGGAGCTCGGTGCCCTCGTGGTCCTGCGTGAGCCGAACGCGGACCTCCGCATCGGCCGGCGTGTGGCGGTGGACGTTGACGATGATGTTCGACACCAGCGACTCGAGGAGCCGGCGGTCTCCCGTGACCGGGCAGGAATCCGGCAGTTCGCTGGTCACCACGCGATTGGGGTCGATGACCTGCAGGTCGCGCAGCCGCTTGGAGATGACCTCGACCAGGTCGACCCGGTCCATGGCGTGGCGCTGGGTCTCGGAGAGTTCGGCGAGCAGCAGCAGGTCGTTCACCAGTCCCTCCATGCGCTCCACCTCCTCCGAGCTGCGCTCGACGGCGCGATCGATGTCCTCGTCGCGCAACTGGTCATGGTCTGTGAGCAACTCCAGGTAACCCTTCACCACCGTGATCGGCGTGCGCAGTTCGTGCGAGGCGTCGCCCAGGAAGTGCTTCATCTGCGCGTGTGCCACCTGTTCGGTGGTGAGGGCCTGACGGAGGGTGCCGATCATGCGCCGCAGCGCCCGCGACAGCTGGTCGACCTCAGCACGACCGTTGCCGTCGAGGATGACGACGTCGGTCCGTCCCGCCGCGATCTCCTCCGCGGCCTGGATGAGCGATTCGATGCGTCGCATATCCAGGCGGATGAACTGTCGGATCACCATGATGCCCAGGATCACCAGCCCGAAGCTGGCGAACAGCAGCAGGTTGAGGTTCTGTGCGCGGTCGGCCTCGAAGCCGTCGATCGGGGAGGCGAGGAGCACCCGACGGCCGTGGTCGATGGCGACCACACGCAATTGGTAGTCCGGATCGCTGGAGACGGTGATGGCGCGCAGCGCGGCGCGCTTGAGCAGGTCCGCGCTGGGGGCCCGGGTGAGGGTGACGGGAGAACGCTTCACCGTGAGCACCTGCCCGTCGCCGAGCAGCAGCGCGACCGTCGTAGCCAGGCCCTCATCCTCGACCGCGCTCGAGGCCACGAGCACCGGTGCGCTCGACGCGTTCTCGATGGCGGCCGCGACGGCGTCGAGCGAGGCATTGACGCGCGAGATGCCCGCTGAATAGGTGGCGCTCACCGCGATGCCGCCGACACTGAGGGCCACGAACGTGATGAGGATGGACACCGCGATGGTGAGCCGCGTCCGCAGGTTCACGTGGGATCCACCATGCGGAAGCCGACACCGCGCACGGTCTGGATGCCCTGGAAGGCCTCGGTGTGCAGTTTCTTGCGGAGGTAGAAGATGTAGGTGTCGACGACGCTCGCATTCTCCGCGAAGTCCATGTCCCACACGTCCGCGAGCAGCGCCTTGCGGGTGACGATCTTCCCCTGGCGGCGCATGAGCACCTCGAGCAGCCGGAACTCGGTGGGCGACAGATCGACTTCCTGCCCCTCGAGCGTCACCGAGTGCCCGTCCGGGTCGAGGCGGATCGGACCGCACACGAGCGCGGGCGCCTGCTGCGGCGGCCGGGTGCGCCGGATCACGGCCTCCACGCGCAGCAGCAACTCCTCCAACCGGAAGGGCTTGGTGACGTAGTCGTCGGCGCCCGTGCGCAGGCCGTGCGTGATGTCGGCGCTCTCGTGGCGGGCGGTGAGCAGGATGGTCGGAGTGGCGTCGCCGCCCTCGCGCAGCCGGCGCAGCAGGGCGTAGCCGTCCATGCCGGGCATGTTGACGTCGGCGACCATGAGGTCGACGTGGTCCTTGCGCAGGGTGGCCAGTGCGCCCACGGCGTCCGCCTGCGCCGTGACCCGGTAACCGGCGAAGCGGAGGGCATCCCCCACCATCTCGCGGACCCCGGCCTCATCGTCCACGACGAGGATGTGCGCGTCCAAGCTGCTCCCTCCGACGGCTCCGATCGTAGGCAGCCGGGCCACGGCCATGGTGTGCGGGCACGGTTCCGGCGCGATTCCTCCACGCCTGCGCGGCCGTCGGTTCGGTACCCCCGTGCGGTGAGCCAGGGAGGCGAGTACGCATATCGTCTCTGACGGGCCGTTTCACCACGGATTCCGCATCTACAGGGCATTTGCACACCGGATTTCGCGGCATCAGTGCCGTTTGACGCAATTAGACCGGAAAGTGGAGGGAAAATGCCCGGGACCATGGACACTGGTGTCACCAGCATCAGCTCACATGAAGGAGCGCGGGACGCCGTCGCGCTGGGATTGAGCGTCCTGCCACAAATGAGTACCAACGAACAGGCGCCAAGCCGCACCTATCGCCGTCTCCCCGCCGATCCCAGACCGGTGGACCATGCCCGTGTGGGCGCGCTGCTCCGCAAGGAGTGGCAGCGCTTCCGCGACCTCACCCCAGCCGCCAAGGAGGAGAGCGCGCAGGCGCGCGTGAACACGCCACTCGGTGTGACCTCCAGCTTCCAGTACTGGGATCCCTACCCAATCTCGATCGTGAGCGCCGACGGCGCCTACGTCACGGACGTCGACGGACGCCGTCTGCTCGACCTCTCCATGGGCTTCGGCGGGATGCTCGTCGGGCACCGCAACCCCCAGGTCATGCAGGCGCTCGAGAGCACGCTCGAGACGACGGGCACGCTCTTCGTGACGCCCTCACCGATGGCGGCGGAGGCCGCTTCACGCCTGTGCCGGCGCTTCGGCCTGGACCTCATCCGCTTCACGAACTCGGGCACCGAATCGACGATGTACGCCCTGCGCGTGGCCCGCGCCTACACCGGTCGCATGGGTGTGGTGAAGGTCGAGGGCGGCTACCACGGCTCCTACGACGAGTTCACCGTCTCCACCAAGCCCCCGCTCGACAAGATCGGCGCCGCGGACAACCCGACGCCCTTCGTGCCGCTCGGCGTCAACGGCTTCGACGTCTATGTGGTGCCCTTCAATGACGCGGATGCGCTGGAGCGCATGTTCAAGGTGAACGGGCATGACATCGCCTGCTTCATCGTCGAGCCCGTGCTGGAGAACCTCGGCATCGTCCTGCCCGACCCCGGCTACCTCGAGCGCGTGCGCGAACTCTGCACCGAGCACGAGATCGTCCTCATCTTCGACGAGGTGAAGACCGGTCTCACCGCGGGCGCCGGCGGCGCCTCGCAGCGCCTCGGCGTGCAGTCGGACCTCCAGACCTTCGCCAAGTCCATCGGCGGCGGTGTCCCCGTGGCCGCCTTCGGTGGCCAGCGTGAGTTCATGGAGGTCATCAGCGATGGCCGCATGCCGCACTTCGGCACCTTCAACGGCAACCCCATGTCGGTGGCCGCGGTGCTCGCTGTGGACGAGATCTGCACCCCGGAGGCCCTGGCCGAGGCCGAGGCATTCAACCTGCAGGCCCTGACACGCATCGGCGACATCATCGACGAGTACCACCTGCCCGCACACACCGTGGGCTTCGGTGTGAAGGGCTGCATCACCTGGGCCACCACGCCCACGCGCAACTACCGCGACTACAAGCATGAGGACATGCAGGTGGCCGAGTTGTCGTGGCTGTGGGCCCTGAACCGCGGCATCATGACGCCTCCCGGTCAGGACGACCAGTGGCTCATCAGCTTCGCGCACAAGCAGCCGGAGATCGACCTGCTGGTCGACAACTTCCGCAGCCTGGCGCAGGCACTGCGCGCGGTCGCCTAGCGAGCAGAACGACGGCGCCGTCCCCCTTTCGGGGGCGGCGCCGTCGTCGTGTCCTGGATCAGCGTGCGATGCGTCGGCTGCGATTGGCGTTGGCGGCGATGGCCTGGGCGAGTTCACCGCTCAGGACCTCATCGGCCGGACGAGGCAGGGCCAGACACCAGTTCGGCCAGGTCACCGTGGTGCCCGGCATGTTGGGACGATGCCGAACCTCGGCCGCATCCTCCAGGTTGAAGACCACCACGCGGCTGGCCGACTCCGCCACCGTGAGGCAGCGGGCGCGGATGGCCTGACGGACCTGGGCGTCGCTGTAGGGGCCCTGCTCGGGCAGGCCGGCCTCACGTGCGAGTTCCAACTGGCGGGTGCGCTCGGACTCCCAGTCGACGGTCTTGCCCGCGCTCTCCATGTCCTGCGGGTCGGTGCCGCAGAGGATGCCCGCGATGGTGGCGTGGTCGTGCGTGCCGGTGGCGCCGAAGGTGTTCACCGTGAACATGGACACGGGCACCCGGCAGGCAGCGCGGTAGCCGAGCATGTCGATGTCGTTCATGGTCGGGCGGACGTATGGCGGCACCGTGCCCATGTCCTCGCCCACGACCCAGGCGTGCGTGCGAGCGGCCTCGATGCGGATGATGGCGAGCAGCGCATCGTGCGGGTAGCGCACATACGCACCCTCCGAGGCCCCGGCATGCTGCGGTACCCAGAACAGCCGCCACAGCTGCATGACGTGGTCGATGCGCAGTCCCTTGGAGTGGCGAAGCGCGCTGCGCACCATGCGGATGAAGGGGTCGAAGCCGACCGAGATGAGGCCCGTGGGGCTGAAGGCCGGCAGGCCCCATCGCTGCCCGTCGCGATTGTGCCGGTCCGGGGGGGCGCCGACCTCGGCGTCGAACACGAGGATGTCCTGCCAGTGCCACGCGTCGAAGCCACCGCCATCGAAGCCGACGGCGATGTCCGCCACGATGTCGACGCCCTGGCGCGAGGCGCGTCCGAGCTGCTTGTCGCAGAGGAACTGCAACCAGGCATGGAAGGCCACGGCGTCAGCGTGCTCCGCAGCCCAGGCCCGCACTGCAGGGCCGTCCGGGTGGAGGAACTCCTCGGGCCAGGTCTGCCACGGTAGTCCCAGCTCCTCGCTGAGCGCGGTGAAGGTGGCGAAGGAGCGCAGGTTCTCACCGTGCTCGGTCATCCAGGCGTCGCAGTCGGCGCCGCCCTGGTTGCCCTGGCCCTCCCAGATGCGGCGCAGCGCGGCCCGCTTGAAGGCCCAGACGGCGGCCCGGTCGATGATGCGGTTCTCGTTCAGGGCGAGGGCGCGCTCACGCAGATCGCTGACATCGACACTGGTGCGGATGAGGTCGATGGAGATGTAGAGCACCTGCAGCCACTCGCGCGATGACGGCGAGTAGGGCGAGGCCATGGGGTTGGGTCCGAGGTTGCCGGCATGCAAGGGGCAGGTGAGCATGAAGCCGGCGCCGGACTTGGCTGCGATGCGGCCCAGGGTGGCGAGGTCCGCGTAGTCACCGATGCCCCACGAGTGGGAGGTGCGGGCGTCATACAACTGGACGGACCATCCGAAGCAACGCTGCGGTGTGGACAGGCGATCCGGTGCGCAGAGCACGAGCCGGGTGTGGCCGTGGGGCGTGTGCAGCACGTGGTAGCCCTCGGCATCGACGGGCAGGATGCCCTCGACATGCATGCGGCGCCCATCGCCCAACTCGATCTCGCCGTGCAGTTCCGGATGCCACTTGCCCGGGCTGGCGATGAGCGGCGGCGGGACGTCCGCCTGCTTCTGGAACTCCTCGTAGAGCCAACTCAGCGTGTTGTCCGGGATCTGCCGTTCGACATCGAAGGCATCGAAGAAACTCGGCTGCACGCCTCGTGTGGAGACGAAATGGAGCATCTCGTCGCGCGTCAGTGCTTGCGTCATGGGGCGAGACATTACTTACGCAACGTGTTACACGCGCCATCCGTGAGGCTTCCGTCGCAGATCATGCGCACTTCGTTATCCGTTGCAGGCGTTTGCAGGCGTGGGTGGGGGTGCAGCGAGCCGCACCCCCACCAAGGAGCGGCTTGCTAGAAGGAACCCGGGGTGACGGCCGTGCCATTGTTGTAGGCTGCCGCGTTCACCACGGAGCAGTTGAATGCGGCATTCGGCGCGCCATGCGTGCCGTCCAGCGGGACCACGATCACCCTGTGGTGGTCCGCAAAGAGTGCCTGGAGTTGCGTCAGCGTCGTGACGCGGTGTTGCGCATCTCCGGCGTTCGTGAACAGGACGAGCACCGGCACCCACTGGAAGTTGAAGTCCACACCACCGGGTGCCGAACCGATGTGATCATGGCCGAGGACGCCTGCCCCCGTCACGGAGTCAGAACCATAGATCAACGGTGCAATCGCCGATGCCGCCGAGGCGACCTCCAGTCCATGGTCAGGGCAGTTGTCGGAGGGCACGTGCATGCAGTTGAGAGGCGTGGTGACCCCTGATGACCTCGGGTACACGACGATGTAAAGCGGCGCGTAGGTGATCGTCTCGGTGGTGACGGGTGCAACTTTCGGCGTCAGCAGGTACATGGGCTGGCCCGTTGCACCGTTGATCGCCGGTTCGATGGTGGCGTTGCCCAGGGTCACCTCACCGGATGCGATGGCGGCGCTTGCCGAAGCCGAGGTTGCGGGCAGGACGAGCGGGATGGCGAGGCCAATACTGGCGATTGCCGCGAGCGCGGACTTGGCGAAGGTTCGGTTCATCGATCCTCCAGGGTTGGGGGAACCTTGGATGCGCCCGAGTCCGGGCGGCGGCACGGCGCATTGAAAAGGCGCCCGCAACGCCATCAACCGACGATTCCCCAGGAGGCCCCGGCCGATTACTTGGCACGGTAGGGCCGAACGTCCCTTCTTACAATGCGATTGGTCATACGAAGTACGGCTAGACGTCGACCCCGCGTGACCCTCGGCGCACTACGCGGGCTTGAAGGCCTTGGCGATCTTCTCCGCCGCACCGGACAGTTCGGCCGGGATCACCCACAGGGTGCTCGCCGTGCCGTTGGCCATGACCGGGAGCTGCTGGAGGTAGGTGTAGGCGAGCACGCGGTCGTCGGCATCGCCGGCATGGATGGCGCTGAACACCTTGGCGATGGCTTCCGCCTCGCCCTCGGCCCGGAGCACCTTGGCGCGCGCATCGCCTTCGGCACGCAGGATCTCCGCCTGCCGCGCCCCCTCGGCGGTGAGGATCTGGCTCTGCTTCTCGCCCTCGGCCGTGAGGATGGTGGCCCGCTTCTCGCGGTCCGCGCGCATCTGCTTCTCCATCGCCTGCTGCACGCTGGCCGGCGGGTCGATGGCCTTGAGCTCGACGCGGTTCACACGCACGCCCCACTTGCCGGTCGCCTCGTCCAGCACCTCGCGCAGGGCCGCATTGATGGAGTCACGCGATGTGAGCACCGCCTCCAGGTCGAGGCCGCCCACGACGTTGCGGAGGGTGGTGACCGCGAGTTGCTCGATGGCCTGGATGAAGTTCTCGATCTCGTAGGTGGCGCTCTTGGGGTCGGTCACCTGGAAGTAGATGACGGTGTCGATGGAGACGACCAGGTTGTCCTCGGTGATGACCGGCTGCGGCGGGAAGGAGACCACGCGCTCACGCAGGTCCACCAGTGGGCGCACGCGATCGACGACGGGGACGATGATCGCCAGCCCCGCACCGAGCGTGCGGTGGTAGCGCCCGAGGCGCTCCACGATGCCCGCGCGGGCCTGCGGCACGATGCGCACGGACTGCAGCAGGATCACCACGAAGATGACGATGATGACGAGGAACACGATCACCGGTGCGAGATCCACGGTCATGGCATTTGCTCCCTTGCTTCGACGATGGCGGTGGCGCCCTCGATCGCGATGACGACCACCGGGGTGTCGGAGGGGATGGTGGCGCCGCGCGTGCGCGCCGTCCACACCTCACCGTTGAGTTTCACCTGGCCGGACCGGTCCGTGACCTCGGAGAGCGAGAAACCCTTGGCACGCAACAGCCGATCGACATTCGTCGTCAGCCCGGGCGTGCGCTTGGTGAGGTTGCGCAGGGCCAGGGGACGCAGCAGGCCGAGGGTGATGATGGCGAGCGCAGCGAAGACGATGGCCTGCCACAGTGGGTCCACGCCCAGCCACGCCATGAGCGCGCCACCCAACGCGGAGACGCCCAACGACCCCAGGACGAGGTTCGTGGTGGCCAACTCGAAGGCGATGAGTGCACCCGCGGCCGCAATCCACACCCAGGTCTGCATCGCACGCCTCCTGTCCGCAACAGCGTAACCCCGCAGCGTTGCAGGGGAAGCGGAATCGCAGCACGAATGCGTCAGGATGACGTGAGACTCCGTCCGCACCCGATGGGGCATGGAGGACAGTGGCAGGGCGCGCAGCGCGACCGCCGGGTCAGACCGCGTGCGGCCGTTCGTAGCTCGCCACCTGGGCCGCGGCCTCGGGCCCGAGCGCGTCGAGGATGCGGTCCGCGATGGCGGTCAACTGCTCGACCTGCTCCTCGCTGAGCGCATCGAACACGAGTTCGCGCACGTTCTCCACGTGGCCGGGAGCTGATGCAACGACCTTCTTCCAGCCGGCTCCGGTGAGCCTCGCATTGGTGGCCCTGCGATCGAGCTCGCAGGGGAAGCGCTTCACCCAACCGCGCTCCTCCAGTCGCTGGACGACATGGGAAAGCCGCGGCAGCGTGGCGCTGGTGCGCGCCGCGAGTTGCGACATGCGCAACGTCCGATCCGGTGATTCGGAGAGCATGGCGAGTACCCAGTACTCGAAATGGGAGAGATCGGAGTCGCGCCGCAACTGGGCCTCGAGCGCGCCCGGCAGCAGTTCGAGCACGGCGGCAAGCCGCACCCAGGCGGCGAGTTCCCGATCGTCGAGCCAGCGTGTCATGGGAGCAATCTAGCAGATAGTTGACACGACAACTAATCACCGCTAGCATTTTAGTTGTAGCAACAACCTATAGCGCGAACCCCACTGAGGAGATCCAAATGGCACACGTCAGCATCATCGGAACCGGCAACATGGGTCAGGCCATCGCCGGCCTCGTCACCAAGGGTGGCAACACCGTCCAGAGCCTGGGCCAGAACGACGCCGGCACCGCGGTGACTGGCGAGGTCGTCGTCCTGGCCGTGCCCTACGGCGCGGTGGCCGACATCCTCGAGAACCGCAAGGCGGAACTCGCCGGCCGCATCATCGTCGACATCACCAACCCGGTCGACTTCGCGAGCTTCGACTCGCTGGTGGTTCCGGCGGATTCCTCCGCCGCGGCCGTCATCGCCGCCGCGCTGCCGCAGTCGAAGGTGCTCAAGGCCTTCAACACGACCTTCGGCGGCACGCTCGCCTCGGGCCGGATCGGCGAGAACACCACGACCGTGCTCGTCGCCGGCGATGATGAGGACGCCAAGGCCACACTCATCGGCATCGTGTCCGCCGCGGGCCTCAAGGGCATCGACGCAGGCTCACTGAAGCGGGCACGCGAACTCGAGGCGCTCGGCTTCCTGCAGATCTCGCTCGCCGCAGGCGAGAAGGTCTCGTGGACCGGCGGTTTCGCAGTCGTCGCCTAGGCGCATGGGAACTGCCAAGTGGCCCTCGGCGCATGCCGGGGGCCACTTGCCGTCTCAGGCGCTGACCGTGAGCGTGCCATGCATGCTGTGGTGGAAGTCGCAGGTCAGCGCGTAGGTGCCCGCCTTGGCGGGCGCGGTGAAGCTGGCACTCCCCCCGGCCGGCACCTTCACATCGATCCCCGCGGCCGCGATGGTCAGCGTGTGCTCGGCCGCATCCGCGTTCCTCACCGTCACCGTCGCGCCTGCCTTGACGGTGATGGCACTGAAGGCGAAGCCGGAGATGTCAACGGTGTCCGCCGAGGCTGACCCGCCACCCGTCGCCGCCGAACTGGCCTTCGCTGCACTGCCGTACAGGCCACCACTGCCGCCACTTGCTGACGAGTATGAGCCGCAGCCCGCAAGGAGCAGCATGCCTGCGAGCAACGCGGTCGGTGCAACGATCTTCCTCATGCCGCTGGATACGGCTGCGCCCCGGGAATTGTTCATTCACGGCGTGCAGACCGTTTGCGCCGCGGAACATGAACCAAATGCGCCCAGGGGCCGTACCCTGAAGTGTGACGAGACCGCCGGCCGTCGATGAGGAGCTCATGCGCACGCTGTACGCGGAGTACGGCGGGCCGTTGCTGCACTACGTCACCGGTCTCACCGGTGGCGATCGGCAGCATGCGGAGGACATCGTCCAGGAGACCCTGCTGCGCGCCTGGCGCCATCCGGAGGTCGTCCAGTCCGCGGATCGCTCGCCTCGTTCCTGGCTCTTCGCGGTCGCGCGCAACCTCGCCATCGACGCCCACCGGGCGCGCATGGCCCGCCCGCAGGAGGTCGGAGAACCGGCAGAGGTCGCGGTCGACGACAGGCGCCTCGACGACACCCTCACCCACTTCGAGATCCTGGAGGCCCTGCAGGGACTGGCCACCCAGCATCGTGATGTCATCATCGCCGTCTACTACCGCGGCCTGTCCATCGATGAGGCGGCCGTCCAGTTGGGCGTGCCTGCGGGCACCATCAAGTCGCGGTGCCATTACGCGCTCCGGGCATTGCGCGTGCTCTGCGCTGAACGGGGGTTGCTCCCATGAGATGTGACGACATCCAACAGGAGATCGCACTGTCGCTCCTCACCGGAGCGGAACTTCCGGAAGCGCTGCAGGGGCACATCGCCACCTGCCCCACCTGCTCCGCCGAGCAGGCCTCGCTGCGCGGCGTTGCGCAACTCCTCCCCCGCTTGACGCTCGACGAGGTCACCGCGCGCCCCGTCGTCACCGAAGGGGACCTGCTGCCGCGGCTCCTGCAGCGGGTCGTGGAGGAGCGCCAACGGCAGCGCCGGAACCGGCGCCTGGCCGTCGCCTCCACCCTGGCGCTTGCCGCAGCCGTGCTCGTCATCGCCCTCGCCTCGTTGGGTGGTGTCCTCGGCGGCAACCAGCAGGCGATCATGGCGAGTGCCACCGCGAACGGGATCCAGGCCACCGCCGCCATCACGCCGTCCGGCTCGGGCAGCAGCTTGGCCCTGTCGATCAAGGGCGTACCGCGCGGCACGCGTTGCATCCTGCGCGTCGAGAGCACGTCAGCGGCCGAGGAGACACTCACCGTGTGGACCGCGGACTACTACGGCGCTGCCAGCACGAGCGGACGGTCCGCCTTCCCGCCCGACGAGATCGCCCGCGTCACGGTGTCGCGCGTTGGCGGCCCGCTGCTCCTGGCCATCCCCGTCGCCACCTAGGGCAGCCAGCACTCGACCGACGGTCCCGACGACGTCGTGATGACCCGACACCATCGGCGACCGGCAACCGGCCGCCCGCAGCACGGGGCACACGTTCGGTCGGCCGGTCCACGCTTCCTCTGGCAGCGTATGCGGCAAGGCGTGGAAAGGTCCTGGGCATGAGCGAAACCGGCAGCGTGACCCGTCGTCTGCACGCGGAGCGGGCCTGGCTCGGCGGCGACGCGGTGGCCAGCGATGTGCTCATCGAACTGGCGGACGGAGTCATCACCAAGGTCACTCCAGACACCCCCTTGCCGCCCGATGGGGAGCGCCTGCGCGGCCTCACCATGCCCGGCCTGCAGAACACCCACTCCCACGTCTTCCATCGGGCGATCCGCGGGCACACGCAGGCCGGTGCGGCGGACTTCTGGGCCTGGCGCGACCTCATGTACGGGGTGGCAGCGCGGCTGACACCGGACTCCCTGTACGCCTTGGCCCGCGCCACCTACGGCGAGATGGCATTGGCCGGCATCACTGCGGTCGGCGAGTTCTTCTACCTGCACAACGACGGATCCGGCGCGCGCTACTCCGATGCCAACGCGCTGGGGCACGCCGTGGCCGCCGCCGCGACCGATGCGGGCATCCGGATGACCCTGCTCGACA
>JAJXSV010000374.1 GCA_021784375.1 Actinomycetes bacterium
CAGGCGCGGGCAATGCGGCTCGCCTTCCAGGGCGTCTCACTCGCCAGCGTCACGGTGAGTCCGTTGCAGCGCACGCTGGAGACGGCGTCCATCATCTTCGGCGAGCACAGCTTCCAGACTTCGGAGTCCCTGCTCGAATGCGACTACGGCAACTGGTCGGGCAGACGCATCGAGGAGCTCACATCTGACCCACTGTGGACGCAACTGCACGCGCATCCATCGGCAACCACCTTCCCCGCTGGCGAATCCGTTGTGCAAGTGGCGGCGCGCATGGTGCAGTTCGTAACCCAGCAGGCGGCGGCGCCCGGCCTGCACGCATTCGTGAGCCATGCCGATCCCATCATGATGGCGGTGAGCCACGCTGCGGGGGCTCCGCTCGACGCCTACCAACGCCTCGACGTGGAGCCCTGTTCGCTGAGCGTGCTGCTCGTGCACCAAGGCCGCAGCGGCGTGGTGGCGATGAATGTGCCACCCGCCGGTGCAGGCGTCACCCTGCAGTCGCTTCTGCGTTGGCAGCGCACTAGCGTGAGCGAAGGAGGCCACGATGACGCGAACCATCCATCTCTTTGACCCACCGACGCGCTTCATCGCCGGCACCGTGGGCGTCCCTGGCCAGCGCACCTTCTTCCTGCAAGCGCAGGAGGATCGGCGCATCGTGTCGGTGGTGCTCGAGAAGGAGCAGTTGCGGCTGCTCGCAGATCGCTGCGACGGACTGCTCGATGACCTGTTGAAGCGCGGCGTCCCCGACATCCCGGCTTCAGCTCCCGGTGACCTTGACCTCGAGGCGCTGTCGCAACCCATCGAGGAGGAGTTCCGCGTGGGCGCCATGGGCCTGGCCTGGAATCCCGAGCGCGGACTCATCACCATCGAGGCCCATGCACTGGGGGAGGACGAGGAGGCCGAGACCGCGGATGTGGAGTCCGACGATCCGGAGGGCCCCGACTGCCTGCGCGTGCGCATCACACCCCTGATGGCACGTGCCTTCAATGCTCGCTCGCTGCGGCTCATCGGTGCGGGCAGACAGCCCTGCCCGCTGTGCCAGTTCCCCATTGATCCGGACGGTCACATCTGCCCCCGCGCCAACGGCTACCGACGCTTCGCATGATCGACCTGCTCCAACAGGCGTCGTTGGAGGTGTTGGGTCGGCACCCGTACGCCTCCAACCAAGTGTTCATTGTGGCCTGCCACGGTGAGACCACCGTGCGCGCCATCTACAAGCCGGTTGCGGGCGAGCGGCCGCTCTGGGACTTCCCACGCGGCGAGCTGGCGAGACGCGAGGTCGCCAGCTACGCACTTTCGGAGCAGTTGGGATTGGGGCTGGTGCCGGCAACGGTGTGGCGGGAGGACGGCCCCTTCGGCCCCGGTTCGCTGCAAATTTGGATCGAGGATGCCAGTCTCTCGGACGTCGACATCGTGCAGCAGCCGCAGGCGGGTTGGTGCGCGGTGCTCGATGCACAACTGGAGGATGGCAGCGACGTCACCGTGGTGCATCGGGACCTGCCCGAGTTGCGAGCGCTCGCCCTCTTCGATGCTGTGCTCAACAACGGAGACCGCAAAGCCGGTCACATGCTTCGTGACGCGCAGGGAACCCTGTGGGCCGTCGATCACGGCGTGACCTTCCATACCGATCCCAAGTTGCGCACCGTCCTCTGGGGCTTCCGCGGTGACCGCGTGGATGTGGCCCTGCTCGACCGCCTGTCAGCGCTGGATACCAGGCTCCCGGAGCTGCGAAGAGCGCTCGACGATGACGAATTGGAGGCTCTGCAGCAGCGCGTGGATGGTCTGCGCCGCAGCGGCATCTACCCCGATCCACCACAGCAATGGCCGGCCATTCCCTGGCCGATCTACTGAACACCCCTGTCCCCAGCCATCGGTAGGCTGCTCACGTGCACACTTGGCCCTTCGCGAGCGTCCCCGCCCTCCCCGGCCAAGGCCGACTGCCTTCGGTGTTCAACACCGCCACGCAATCGCTGCAGCAGACCGCACCGCGCAATGGCGTGGCGCGCATGTACGTCTGCGGCATAACGCCCTACGACTCGGCGCATATCGGCCATGCGGCCACCTACCTTGGGTTCGACCTGCTGTACCGCGCTTGGCTGGACGCGGGGCTGCAGGTCAAGTACGTGCAGAACATCACCGACATCGATGATCCGCTGCTCGAGCGCGCCAACGCCACCGCCGTGGACTGGGAGGCGCTGGCCCAGCGCGAGATCGTGCGCTTCAAGGACGACATGGCGGCGCTGCGTGTGCTGCCTCCGGATCCCTTGGTGCCGGTGACGGAGGCCATTCCCGCGATCGTCGACTGGATCGAGGAATGTCGGCTGGCCGGCGCCGTGTACAAGGTCGATGATGACCTGTACTTCGACATTCACTCCGACCCCGACTTCGGACAGGTGAGCCATCTGGACGAGGCCACCATGCTGCAGATCTTCGGCGAGCGCGGGGGCGACCCGGCGCGACCCGGCAAGCGTCACCCGCTGGACCCACTGCTCTGGCTCGCAGCGCGCCCAGGCGAGCCGGCTTGGGACACTCGCATCGGCCGTGGCCGTCCGGGCTGGCACATCGAATGCGTTGCCATCGCCATCGACGGCGCGGGAACCACGCTGGACGTGCAGGGTGGGGGGAGTGATCTGGTCTTCCCGCACCACGAGATGAGCGTCTCACAGGCCCGCGTCGGCACCGGCCGGGAGGCTTGCTCGCGCGCCTACGTGCATACCGGCATGGTGGGTCTCGACGGCGAGAAGATGAGCAAGAGCAAGGGCAATCTGGTCTTCGTGTCGAAACTGCGCGAGGCCGGCCACGATCCGCTCGCTGTGCGCCTGGCCATCCTGTCGCACCACTACCGCAGCGACTGGGATTGGACCGATGAGGGGTTGGCGGTGGCGGAGCAACGTCTCGGTCGCTGGCGCAGCGCACTGTCCCGTGAGGCCGGACCAAGCGCCGATGCCACGCTCGCAGCCATGCGCGCCGCTCTGGCTATGGATCTCGACGCACCGACCGCCATTCGCGCAGTT
>JAJXSV010000042.1 GCA_021784375.1 Actinomycetes bacterium
GCAACCTGCGCACCAGCAGCGCGCCGACGAGTGGCGCCTGGGCGGCCCGGAACGCGGGTTCTCCATGGCCCTGGGACGCGTGGATGCGGCCACCGACCCGGACTCCGTCGCCGTGCGCGCGCTGCTCGACGGCGTTCTGGGCGCCATACTCGTGCTGGTGCCCTGGGGTCGCGACGGGCTCTCCCTGGACCTCATGCGACGCGCACCGGGCAGCGAGTCCGGCGTGAACGAACTCATGGTGGCCCAGTTGATGGAGCATCTGGGTGACCTGGGGGTGAAGCGGGTGTCGCTGAACTTCGCGGTCTTCCGTGACGCCTTCGAACGGGCGGAGCGCATCGGCGCGGGACCCCTGGCCCGGGCCTGGGGCGCCATGCTGAAGTTCATCTCCCGCTGGAGCCAGGCCGACTCCCTCTATCGCTTCAACGCCAAGTTCGAGCCGCTCTGGGAGCCCCGCTACCTGCTGTTCCCACAAGCGGCGTCACTGCCGGGCGTGGCCATCGCCTACCTCGGCGCCGAGGGCTTCGTGCACCTGCCGCAGTGGCACTTCCCCCGCCACCGTCAGCACGACTGAACCGTGTCCGCCCCCGGCACCGCCCTGACGCTCACCCTCTGGGTGTGGCTGCTGGTGCGCAGGTTGCACGGCCGCAGGCAGTGGCTGCTCGCCGGCTTCACGGCAGCGAGCGGGACCATCGCGCTGCTCGTCCTTCCCACGTTCTTCGCCGGCGCCGCTGGGGATGTCCTGCGCACCTGCCTGCTCATCATCGTGCTGCCGCTCATGGCCGTCTCCACGATGCCCGCCGGCGCCCTGCTGCCGATGCGGCACTCGAGACTCGCGCGGCTGCTGGGCTCGCCGCTCATCGCCACGGTGGTGACCCCCATCCTCCTCGCGGCCTACTTCTTCACACCGCTCTGGACCCTCGTGGTGGCGCATGACCCGCTGCTCCTGCTGAGCTTCCCGGGCATGTTCGGCCTGGGGGTGATGCTGCACGCCGGGCTCAAGGGCAGTGCCGATGACACCACCTCGGTGGCCCTCGGCCTGCAGGCGCTGCTGTCCGTCGGTGAACTCGTCTTCGACGCCATCCCCGGCCTCGTCATGCGCCTGAGCACGCAGGTGATCGGCGCCGACTACTGGGCCCGGACCCCCGCGCTGGCGCGGCATGCGCTGGACAACCAGTCATGGGCTGGCGCGATCCTGTGGTTCATCGCCGACGTCAGTGACCTGCCGATCATCGGCCTGGTGGTGGTGCGCTGGATGCGCGTCGACGCCGCGGAGGCACGGCACATCGACGCCTTGCTGGATGAGCGTGACCGCCTACGGCAGGAGGGGCCCTCCGCCTAGGTGCCTTCCCTCGCCCTGCGCAGGTCCTCCGGCGTGTCGATGTCCTGCAGCATGGTCGCCTGCTCCGTGGTGAGAGCGAGTTCGCGAACCTTGAGCCTGGCCATGAGCGCGCGCATGGCGATGCCGTCGTGGCTCGGGAAGTGCGCCAGCGCCAGGGCCAGGGCATCGCGTCGGACGATCGAGCAGAGCTGCTGGCGGACCCCTTGCGCATCCACGGGCATCAGCACCTCGTCGTCATCGAGGAGGGCCGAGCGGAGGGTGCCGAGCAGGCGCGCGGCGCGTGGCATGTCGGTCGCCAGCAAGGCGAGCAGGGGCGTGCGGATCTCGGGCAGCGCCGTGGCCAGGCCCGCGACCGGTCCACCGAATCGAGGCTCCTCGAGCACGAAGCGGACGGGCCTGCTGGTGGGGATGGTCGGCCCCACGACCACCACCGGCACCTCGTCGGGCAGGTCCTGGAGGATGCGCTCGAGCAGGGTCTGGCCCCCGATGCGTACGGAGGCCTTCTCGACGTTGCCCAAGCGGCGCCCATGCCCGCCGGCCAGGATGACCGCGGTCCAGGCCGTGGGCGTCGTCACGACTCGCGCCGCCAGGTGCCGGAGCGGCCACCGCGCTTCTCCAGCAACACCACCTCTGCGATGTGCGCGGAGCGATCGACGCCCTTCACCATGTCGATCACGGTGAGGCCCGCGACGGCGGCAGCGGTGAGCGCCTCCATCTCGACGCCCGTGCGATCCGCCGTCCTGACCACGACTTCGATCTCCACGGCATCGGCGACAACCTGGATCTCGACGTCCACGCCATGGATGGCAATGGGATGGCAGAGCGGGATGAGGTCGGCCGTGCGCTTGGTGGCCTGGATGGCCGCGATGCGCGCCACGCCGAGGGCATCGCCCTTCGGCATGTCCCCCTGCACGAGTCGCTGAGCCACCGGCGCTGAGACGACGACACGGCAACGCGCGGTGGCCGAACGTTGCGTGACTTCCTTCGCGGTCACATCGACCATGCGGGCCTCGCCACGCTCGTTGAGGTGAGAGAAGGCATCACTCATGCGAAATTCACCCATTCATCCGTGCCGTCCGTGAATCGCTGGTGCTTCCACACCGGGAGTCGCTCCTTGGTCAGGTCCACCGCGGCCGAGCATGCACTGAAGGCCTCCCCGCGATGCGCGGCGGACACCGCCACCACCAGGGCGGCCTCTCCGATGGCGATGTCTCCGACACGATGTTCGACGGCGACGGCGACGATGTCGAAGCGTCCGGCGATCTCGGCCGCCACCTCCTGCAACACCGCCTGCGCAGACGGGTGGGCCTCATAGTGCAGCGATCCCACCGCCCGTCCGTTGTCGTGGTCACGGACGTTGCCGCTGAAGGTGACGATGGCACCGGCATGGGCATCGGCCACCATGGCCCCGAGCGCGTCCGCATCGATGGCTGAGTGGGTCACGGCGGCCTGGCGCACCTTCATCATCTGCTGATCATCACCATTCATCGCAGGTCGATCACTTCCACGACGTCGCCCGCGGACACGAAGGCGATGCCCTCGGGCAGGACGATGAGGCAGTTGGCGTCGGCGAGCCCGCTCAGCATGTGCGAGCCCTGGCCACGAACCGGCGCCACCCGGAGTTGCTCCTCGCCTCGGAGGATGCCCCGCGCGAACTGGCGCTTGTGCTCGGGTGACTGCAGATCCGCCTCGATGATGGCGCTGCGGGTGGGGCGCACGCGGTCGGTGTGGCCCATCATGCTCCGCAGGGCCGGGCGCACGAAGGCCTCGAACGACACATAGGTGCTCACGGGGTTGCCGGGAAGCGTGATGATCGGCGTCCCTGCGACGGCACCGCAGCCCTGCGGCATGCCCGGGTTCATGGCGACCTTCGCGAAGGCCACGCCACCGCGCTCCGACAGCACGGCCTTCACCGTGTCGTAGGCGCCCATGCTCACCCCTCCACTGGTGATGACGAGGTCGCTGGAGGCGACGGCCGCGTCGAGCGCCTCACTGAAGGCCGGCACTTCATCGGCGACGGGACCGATGTGCTGCACGACGGCGCCTACGCTCCGTGCCGCCGCCACCAGCAGCGGCCCGTTGCTGTCGACGACCTGTCCGGCACCGACCGGGTTGCCGGCGACGACCAGCTCGTCACCCGTGGAGATCACCGTGACGCGCGGACGGCGGTACGCGAGCACCTGCTCGCGGTCGCAGGAGGCGAGCAGGGCCACGCCCCGCACCGTGATCTCCGTGCCCCGTCGGACGGCGACGGCCCCCGCGGTCAGGTCCTCTCCCGCACATCGGATGTCATTGCCAAGAGGGACGGTGCGGTCGATGCGCACCATCGCCTCACCGCCGTCGGTCCACTCGATGCGGATCACCGCATCGGCGCCGGGGGGCATCGGAGCTCCCGTCATGATGCGGGCCGCGCAGCCGGGGGCCACAGCCGAATGGGCCAGGGAGCCGGCGGCGATGTCGTCGGTGACGCGCAGCGTGGTCGGGACCGAGCTCACGTCATCCGCGCGCACCGCGTAGCCGTCCATGGACGCGTTGTCGAAGCCGGGCAGGTCACGCGGCACGGTCACGTCCTCGGCGAGGACGAGTCCCACGGCGTCGATGAGCGGAACCCGCTC
This sequence comes from Actinomycetes bacterium, assembly GCA_021784375.1. Next base: position 3,955 of record JAJXSV010000042.1, read on the forward strand.
GACGGGAAGCGGTGCAGCCAGCGCGAGCACACGATCCAGGTATTCCGCGAAAGCCATCACGGTCGAAAGCGTAGGCGCCACCAGCAGGTCATGGCGCGTCGAGGCAACCCGACGACGGCTCAGTGCTCGCGGTCGGACAACGTCCAGACCGCCGCCAGCAGTGCGAGCACCATGAAGCCCACGCCTCCGAGCATGGCCACATGCGTGCGTTCGACGACGAAGGCGGCGCGCCCGTACGCCGATTGCGCGATGTGCGCCGTGAGCACCACGAGCACACTGAGTCCGAGTGCGTTCCCCAATTGCACCGCGGTGCTCACGATTCCCGAGGCCGCACCCGCATCGCGCGGCTCCACGTTCGCGATGCCCGCGGTCGTGAGGCGAATCGTCGAGGCGCCCTGTCCGAAACCGACGAGCATCATGGGGAGTGCCACCGAGCCAAGGTAGGGAGCGCTGGCATCGCTGCGGCTCAACCACACCATGCCCACGAGCACGGCAGCCAATCCCCCCATGAGCAGGGGGGCATGCCCCCAGCGCCGACTGAGCCGGGGCACGAGGAAGGCGATAGCGAAACTCGCCAAGGTCATCGGCAGGAAGGCGAGGCCGGTGGCCATCGGATTCATGCCCCGCGCGTCCTGCAGGTACTGCGACATGAAGAACCAGAAACCCATCATGTTGCCGACGAAGAGCAGTCGCGCGAGGTTCGCGCCCGAGCGCTGGCGGCTGGCGAAGAGGCGCAACGGCATGATCGGTTGATCCGCGTCCCGCTCGTGCAGGACCAAGGCGACGAGCAGACCGGTGCCCAGGGCCAGCGCCGACTGGGTCAGGTGGTCACGCCAACCGAAGTCGGCGGAGCGCACGAGCCCGTACACGAGCGACGTCATGCCGAAGGTCGAGGCCAAGGCGCCACCCAGGTCGAAGCGTCCGGCATGCCGTTCCGTCTCGTGGAGGTGCCGCGTCGCCGTGAACAACAGCACGACTCCGACCGGCACATTGATGATGAAGGCCCAGCGCCACGAGAAGAGGTTCGTGATGATGCCCCCGAGCACCAGGCCCACGCTGGTGCCGATGCCGGTGATCGATCCGTAGATGGCGAGGGCGCGTCCGCGCATGGGGTCCACTGGGAAGCTCGTCGAGAGCAGGGCCAGCGTCGACGGTGCGATGACGGCGCCCGCCGCGCCTTGGAGCATGCGCGCCGCGATGAGCCAACCCGATGACGGGGAGAGGCCGACGAGCAGCGAGGTGGCGGTGAAGAGCGCGAGCCCCACCACGAACATGCGGCGGCGTCCGAGGATGTCGCCCGCACGCGCACCCAGGAGGAGCAGGCCGCCGAAGGCCAGCGAGTACGAGTTCGTCACCCACGACAGGTCGACCGCCGAGAACCCGAGTCCCTCCCGGATCCGCGGCAGGGCCGTGACGACAATGGAGGTGTCGGCGATGAGCATCAGGTAGCTGAGCGCGATGATCGCGATCACGCGATTCGGATGCCGAGCGGCCAGTTCCGCGTGCTGTGCTGCCGTCTTCGCTGCCATGGGGCCGTCTCCTCGCCGTTGTGCGCAGTGGATCACGCCCGGCGCGGGCCGTGGGAGTCCCGTCCATGACCGGTACTGCGAGAACCCGGTTGCGGCCCACGCGCACTTGGCCCTCCCTGCCTAGGCTTCGCGTGTGACATCCGCAACGCCGACCGAGCACACCGGTGCCGCTGTGCGCGTGGACGCGTGGACCTGGGCGGTGCGCCTCTACCCCACTCGGTCCGCGGCTGCCGACGCCTGCCGCGCCGGTCACGTCAAGGTCAATGGGAACAGTGTGAAGCCGGCCCATGCCCTGCGCGCCGGGGACACGGTTCGTGCGCTGACGCCGGGCGGGGAACGCATTGTGGTGGTGAGCGGACTCATCGCGAGGCGTGTGAGCGCCGCGGTGGCGATCGCCCAGTACCAGGATCGCACGCCCGCCGCTCCCCCGAAGGAGGAGCGTGCACTGCTCGGCGTGCGGGCCCGTGGCGCGGGCCGCCCGACCAAGCGGGACCGGCGCGAGATGGAGCGCCTACGCGGGCGCGCGTAGCGACGCGCGAGCCGGCCGAGTCGGGACGGGCCGTGCCGGTGACTACGCGTCCTGGCCCGGGCGCAGCCTCAGGATGTCCAGCATGAGGTCGAGCAGCGGCGTGGCAGTGCCCACCATGCGGGCCTGACGGACGATGCCGCCCACCTGCGCATCCAGTTCCGAGGGCTTGCCCTGCAGGATGTCGCGCTGCATCGAGGAGGTGGACTCGGCCGGCAGGCCGTCTCCGAAGGCGAGCGTGCGTGTGATGGTCTGTGCGTCGAGTGGCACGCCTCGGGCGATCGCCACGTCGCGGATCTCGGCGATCACCGCCGTGAGTTGCGCGCGCAACTGCCCGCGCAGGACTCCGAGGGGCTGCTCCGCGAGTGCGCCCAGCGCACCGAGCGGGACGACGAACATGGCCTTCTCCCACAGGTCGACCCAGACGTTGTCGGGGATGACCGCTTCGAAGCCGGCCTGGCCGATCGCCGTGGCGATGGCCGTGATGGCGGACGTGGTCTGGTTGTCCCAGGCATTGAAGGTGAATGAGCGGGGTCCGCCGTGGTACGCGACCACCGCCGGGCCGACGTGCTCGAGGAATCCACGCACGATGCAGGGGACGACTGCGCGCTCGCCAACGTAGCCGGCCGTGAGGTAGGGCGCCTCCACGCCGTTCTGCACCGGCATGACGAGGGTCCGTGGTCCGAAGAGCGGCTGGGCAGCCTCCAGGGCAGCCCGCAGGTCGCGTGCCTTGGTGGTGACGATGACGACATCGACGACGCCGACATCGGTGGCCGAGTCCGTCGCGTTCACGCGGACCACACGGGCCCCTTCGCCGTCCCGCAACTCGAGGCCCTTGTGCGTCAGGGCATCGAGCGTCGCACCACGCGCGATGAAGGTCACGTCGGCCACCTGTGAGAGCAGGCCCCCGTAGTAGCCGCCGATGGCACCCGCACCGATCACCGCGATCCTCATGCCGCCAATGTAGTGACGACGGGACGCCCGCCCTTGCGCGCTGCACACGGACGAGCACGCGGTGCGGCGCGTCGGGGAGTCGCTTCGGCGCGTGTCCGGTGCGTGCAGCGGACGCCGTGCCGATGGACCCTGACCGGATCGCTGCTGGGAGTGGACGCTCTGCACTCGAGTGAAAGGACTCTGCATGAACGAATTGGACGGGAAGGTCGCGCTCGTCACCGGGGGCGGCTCCGGCATCGGTGAGGCCACCTGCCTCCTGCTGGCGGAGCGCGGCGCCAAGGTGGTCGTGGCTGACATCGACCTCGGCAAGGCCCAGGCGGTCGCTGCGCGTATCGGCGCAAACGCCCTTGCGGCACAAGGCGATACGAGCAAGGCGGCCGATTGCGAGGCGCTGGTGGCGAGGGCCATGGAGGCCTTCGGTGCCCTGCACATCGGCGTGAACAACGCCGGCATCGGCGGCCCGCAGCTGCCGACGGGTGACTACACACTCGATGGTTGGGCGGCCGTCATGGGCGTCAACCTGAATGGGGTGTTCTTCTCCGCGCGTGCGGAGATTCCCGCCATGCTGAAGTCGGGTGGCGGCAGCATCGTGAACATGGCGAGCATCCTCGGCTCGGTGGGATTCGGCTACTCCTGTGCCTACGTGGCCGCCAAGCACGGGGTGGTCGGACTGACGAAGACCATCGCCCTCGAGTACGCACTCCAAGGCATCCGCTGCAACTCGGTGGGGCCCGGTTTCATCGCCACCCCGCTGCTCGAGGCCGCGGATCCCGCGATCCTGGCCGGCATCGCGTCCAAGCACGCGATGAACCGCCTCGGCCAGCCGCGCGAGGTGGCGGAACTCGTCGCCTTCCTCGCCAGTGATCGTTCGAGCAACATGACCGGTGGCTACTACCTGGTCGATGGCGGATACACCGCGCAGTAGGACGAACCGGAGAACGCCTCCCGCCCCCTCGGGGTCGGGAGGCGTTCCCATGCATCCTCGAAAACCCCTTGCAAACAAAGGGAATTCTTGGCCGACACACCCGTAATAATAATGGGACTCCAACAATCTGCGATTCGTCTGTGCGTTCGCTGTGACTTCAAAGTGGACTCACAGGATTCCTGCACAGCGCGCTTACAGTCGCAGTGTTGGGGCTCTGCCCCCGAGGTCCGCCCCGTGGCCAGGCCCCCCGAATTGAGGTTGGGGTACCGAATGATTCGCATCTCTCGCCTACGGGCGATCTCGGCCAGCGTCATCGCCGGCCTGCTCCTCGGATCGGCCACCACACTGGTCGCGACCGCACCTGCCAGCGCCATCAGCTGGGACGGCGCCTGCCCGGCGGCCGGCACTCCCCTGGCCTGGCCCGGAACCTGGAACGCAGTGCGCTACCTCGCCTCACCCCAGGACGTCATCGCGGACACCGAGCACGAGTACCAGGACAAGGCATGGGATGTCAGTTCCGGCATGAACGACTACACCGTGCCCTATTCGTCGGAGCTGCGCGGACCGGGCACCCAGGCCTCCGCCTACTGGGCCTCGAACGCCACCAACTCGACGCCCGCCACCACCATCTTCTTCCGCGTGCGGGTCATCGGTGATCCGGCCCTCTCCACGCCGGGCGCCACCAGCCTCCTGCAGTCCGGCATGTGGCAAGCGGAGATCGGCACCGGCCCCGCCGGCAGCCAGACCGCACGCGTCATGGTGGGCGTGAACGGCGGCGGCAACAACGGGCATGACTTCGTGTACGCGGCAGGCATGGGCAGCAACACCCTGAACTGCCTGATCTACACCACGAACTCGCCCTCGAGCGGTGGTTGGTACCGGACCTCACCGATCACCAACGGTTCCGTGACCCAGTACTTCCTCGACTTCCAGATCCCCATCGCCGTGCTCACCCACATCGATCCCGCTGTCACCGGGACCACCATCGCCACCCTGCTCTACGGCACCTCGGCCGCGAACAACTTCACCACCTTCAACAAGGACGAGTTCCAGACCCCGACCGGTCCCGCGGATCTCAACCTGGTGAAGCCGATCGACTTCTCGAACCCGCCGCAGTTCAGCATCACGACGACGGCAGCGGGCAATGGCACGGTGACCCCGGGCACCGTCTCCGTCGACTCGGGAACCGTCGTCACAGAGACCGCGACGGCGGGCGTCGGCTCGCACTTCGCGAGTTGGTCCTGCACCCCGACGATCTCGCCTGCCATCAACCCGCTGGCACCCGTGCTGACGTTCACGTTGACGAGCGATGAGGCGTGCACCGCGACCTTCGCGCTCGATCCCGTCACCCTGACCTACGACAGCAACACCGCCACCGGCGGTGCCCCACCGAGTGCGGTGACCATCGGCTACGGCGAATCCACGACAATCGCGGACTCGGCCACCATGACCAAGACGGTCGGAAGCGACAACTACGCCTTCGTCGGTTGGGACACCGCGCCTGCCGGTGGTGGCACCTTCTACGCGGTGGGCAGTTCGATCGTGCTCTTCGCTGACATCACGCTGTACGCGCAGTGGGTGAAGATCCCCAGTCTGGCCGTGAACTACCAAGCGGGCGTGACCGATCCGACGGTCGCCGGGATCCCCTCGGATCTGCACCTGTATACCGCCGGCGAGACGGTGACGGTGAAGGGTCCCGATCCCACCCGCCTGGGCTACAGCTTCACCGGCTGGATCCCGAACCCGCTCACCACCTGCACGAACGCCTGCATGGCGAATGACACCTTCACCATCGAGTCGAGCACCGTGCTCACCGCGCAATGGAGCGTCAACTCGTACCCGCTGACCTTCAATGCCAATGGTGGCTTGGTCGGTGGAAACGCGACGCAGACGAACCTGATCCCGTACAACACGGATGCGCTCAGCGGTGCACCGACGCCGATCTGGTCCGGCTACAACTTCCTCGGCTGGTCCGATTCGGTGACCGGCGTGAAGCTCACCAGCTTCCTCATGCCGGCCCATGCAGCGACGCTCTACGCGCTGTGGATCCCCGCCGTGGTCACGCTGACGACGAACGTCACCGGCAGCGGTTCGGTCACGGGTGGGGGCCTCTACGGCTTCGGTGACACGGCCACCGTGACGGCCATCCCTGCCGCCGGCTACTCGTTCGCCGGTTGGGGCGGCGCCTGCGCCGGCATGCTGAACCCGGCGATCGTGACCATGACGGGCGCGTTGACCTGCACCGCGAACTTCTCACGCAACCCCGTGTACTACCCGTTGGTCGAGACCATCGTGGGCTCGGGCACGGTGGCGCCGCCGAGCGGTGACTACATCGAGGGCAGCGCCCTGACGCTGGTGGCGACTCCGGCGCTCGGATGGTCGTTCGTGGGCTGGACCGGTGACTGCACCGGCCTGACCTGCGCGGTGACCATGAACCAGCAGCACCGCGTCACCGCCACCTTCGCCCAGTTGTTCCCGTTGACGACACCGGTCACGGGGACGGGCACCGTGACCCGTGACCTGCCGGGCAGCAACGGCTACTACCCGCCGGGCACCGTGGTCACCCTGACCGCGACGCCTGCAGCGGGCCAGGCCTTCACCGGTTGGTCCGGTGACTGCGCGGGCAGCACCAACCCCCTCAAGGTGACGGTGGACAAGGCCAAGACCTGCGTGGCCAACTTCTCCGGGCTGGTCCCGCTGGTGACCGCGTCCACGGGCAGTGGCGCCGTTGCCGTCGGTCCGAGTGCGGGTCCGTACGTCCCGGGCACGTTGGTGACGCTCACGGCGACGCCGGCGGCCGGCTGGATCTTCTCCAACTGGACAGGCAGTTGCTCGGGCACCGCCAACCCCATCACCATCACCATGGATGCCGCCAAGTCCTGCACCGCACAGTTCCAGCGGGTCGACCCGGTGCCTGCGGGCACCTACAGCCCGGTGAACTACGGGAAGTCGAGGATCAACTGGGAGGCCTCGCCCAACGCGACCTCCTACGAGATCACCGTGCAGGGCAAGGTCGTCTGCACAACCGCGGCGCTGACCTGCCAGGTCTCGATGCTCCTGGGGCCCAACTCCAAGGTGTACGCGATCGCCATCAACGGCAGCCTGCGCGCCACCCCGACGCGACTCACCTACAAGCGTGGTGGACCCGTGCTGATCTTCATCGTGCACTTCGCTGAGGACAGCTACGTGCTGCGCGCTGGCGACAAGGCGATGCTGCGTGCCCGGGCCGCCCGGATCCAGGTGCTGGGCTTCAAGCAGGTCAAGGTGGCCGGCTTCACGGACAGCCAGGGCGGCACGCGCAATGCCATCCCGCTGTCGACCAACCGCGCGAATGCCGTGATCCGCTACCTGCGCCATTACGTCAAGGTCGGCGCAGCCGCCAAGGGCTACGGCAACACCCACTTCGTGGCCAGCAATGCCACTGAGCGGGGTCGCGCCGCCAACCGCCGTGCTGAGGGCTTCGCCTTCTAGGTGACGGTCATCGGGAGGGCTCGGGCAACAGGCCCGGGCCCTCCCGCTGTGCGCGTCCGTGCGTCAATGCGGCCCGAGCACGACGAGCTCCCGGGTGGCCCGGGTCATCGACACGTAGCGATCGACGGCCCCCTCGATCCCGTCGTCCGGGTCCGGCGAATCCATGAGGACCACGAGGTCGAACTCCAGGCCCTTCGCCAGTTCCGGCGTCAGGGAGCGCACTCGGGACGTCCCCTCGAAGGCGGGGGCGCCGATGACGCACGCGATGCCGTGCGCATGTCGCTGCTGCCAGTCCTCGAGTACCGCTCCCAGCTGTGAGGCTGCCGCGTGCCGGACAGGCAGGCCCGTCGTGCGCACCGACAGCGGGACATTGGCGTCCGGGATGGCGGCCCGGATGACCGGCTCTGCCTCCCGCATGACCTCCACCGGTGTGCGGTAGTTGACGGTGAGCGAAGCCACCTCGACACGAGGGAGGCCCACGCGCGCCAGTCGTTCCTGCCAGGGCTCGACGAAGCCGTGCCTCGCCTGGGCCCGGTCGCCCACGATCGTGAGGCTCCGGGACGGGCAGCGGCGCAGCAGCATGCGCCATTCCGCGTCGGTGAGCTCCTGCGCCTCGTCGACGACGACGTGGGTGAAGGGGCCGGCCAGCGCGTCGGCGTCGACCGGGGGGCTGCCTTGCTCATCGGCCAAGGCGCCGCGCAATCCCGGTTGCTGCAACTGGGCGAACAGGCCGTCCTCATCGGCGTGGAACATCTCCTCGATGACCCGGTCCATGCGCTCGGCCGCGGCAGCGGCGGCAGCCGCGCGCTCACGGCGACGGCGCCCGGCCGCAGGATCGCCCAGGCGCTGCCGCGCCGCATCGAGGAGCGGCAGGTCGGAGACCGTCCACGCCTGCGCATCGGGACGGCGCAGCAGGCGCGCCTCCTCCGGGCTCAACCAGGGTGCGCAATGCCGGAGGAATGCCGGGACTGCCCACAGGTCCCCCACCAGGTCGAGCGCATCAAGCAGCGGCCAGGCCCGGTTGAACGCACGTACGAGCCGGTTGTCCCGGCGCAGCGCCCGGCGCAACTCATCCACCGGCACCTCCTCGCCATGCCGGGCCACCAGGATCCCCAGCAGCGCCTCCCACACCTGGTCGCGTGCCTCGTTGTGGGTGGCCCCCAGCTCGGCCGCATCGAAGGCCTCGGCCCAGTCGGCCGGTCCGAGCAGCACGTCCGCCCAGTCAGTCGAGACCACCATGCCCTCCGTGGGTGGTTCCTCGTAGGTTCGCACCGCCGCCTCCACGGCCTCCACCATCGCCACCGACGACTTCAACCGGGCGACCACCAGGTCGGGCTCCACCGTCGCCCCCGCACCTTCGGTGACGAGGTCTCGGATGGTGCAGGTCTGCACGCCCTCCTCGCCGAGGCTGGGCAGGACGTCCGCGACGTATGCGAGGTATGGCTGGTGCGGCCCCACGAAGAGGACACGACCGCCCTGGTGCCCGAGGCGTGGGTCTGAGTACAGGAGGTAGGCGGTGCGGTGCAGCGCCACCACGGTCTTGCCCGTGCCCGGCCCGCCATCGACGACCATGACGCCGCGCCCCTCCGCCCGGATGATGGCGTCCTGGTCGGACTGGATGGTGGCCAGCACATCGCGCATGCGTGGCGAGCGGTCGCTGCCCAGGCTGGCGATGAATGCCGACTGGTCATCGAGCGCAGCCGACTGCCGCAGCCCTGCCGATGTGAACACCTCATCCCAGTAGTCGCTCACTCGCCCACGGGTCCACTGGTATCGCCGTCGGCTGGCCAGGCCCATGGGGTTGGCGTGGGTGGCGGCGAAGAAGGGGGCGGCGGCCGGCGAGCGCCAGTCGATGAGCAGCAGGGCGCCGTCGGGTCCGCTGAGGCCGAGCCGCCCGATGTACAGCGGCTCGCCGTCGTCAGCGGCGACCATGCGCCCGAGGCAGAGGTCCAGGCTGAAGCGCCGCAACGCGCGCAGGCGCGTGCTCAGGCGGTGCACCTCGAGGTCTCGATCGAGCAGGGCCTGATCGCCGGCGCCGGGCTGCCCACGCGTGGCAGGGCAGTGGCGAGGGCCATCGCCGAATCGCCGGCGGGCATGCTTTGGTAGGGCCGCGGATTGGCGCT
>JAJXSV010000375.1 GCA_021784375.1 Actinomycetes bacterium
CGATCTACGCGGCGCGTGTTCGTGGGACCGCCCACTCTGCTCGACGTCAACGTCATCGAAGGCATGAAGGCGCACTGGTGCCAGGGCCTGCCCACATCAGGCCAGACTGTCGGTGTGCAGGTACGGGCACATGGCGCTGAGATTGCTGCGACGGTGGTCGCCGTCGACGATGCCAACGTCACCCTGCGTGCGCATGAGCCCATCCGTGGACTGGCTGCCGGGCAGGCGGCTGTCATGTACGAAGGCTCGCGGGTCATCGGCGCCGTCACCGTGGCGGGATCACGACGTGATTCGTAGCACCGGCGTGGGGTCCATGCCCGGGACTTCGGCGCGTGAGGCCATGGCTGCCATCACCGGCGAGTTTCCGGAGCTCGTGCACCTGCCGGAACTGCCGACGCGCGGCCCCGGCGGCGACATGGTGGGGCGCACGGCCGCGTTGCTTTCTGCTGTGGCCAGCGAGTTCTCGGTCGAGACCACACCCACCGGTTGGCGTTTCGCGGACCTGCCCGGCACGGCTGTGCGCAGGGTGCAGTCCTTCCTGGGCGAGGACCTCGACACCCTGCAGGAGTTCTGTGGTGACGCCGGCAGTGCTGTGAAGGTGCAGTTGTGCGGGCCCATCACGCTCGCTGCCACCATTTCCCTGCGGCGTGGCGAGCGCGTGATCTCCGACGACGGTGCCTTGCGCGATCTCGTCGATGCCCATCGCGAAGCTGTGCTGCGCCATATCACTGAAGTCCGTCGTCGCCTGCCCCGCGCCCAACTGATTGTGCAGGTCGACGAGCCGGCCATGGATGCCGCACTGCAGGGCAGCCTGCCAACGCAGAGCGGATGGGGCCGGCTCATGCCCCTCGAGGAACCTTTGGTGCGCACCTGGCACACGGCACTGGCCGGCGCCATAGCCGCGCATGATGCCAGCCCCTGGCTCCATTCCTGTGCCGCCAATTGGCCGCTGGAACTTGCGCAGGCCGCCGGCTACCGCTGCTTTTCCGGCGAGCTCTCACGGTTGCAGGAATCCGATTACGACGCGCTGGGTACCGCAGTGGAGGCGGGCATGTTGCTTGCCGCCGGCGTGGTGCCGACGTCGGCCGCGCGCATGGCGTCCGTGACACGTCCCTCCGTGCTCGTCGAACCGATTCGTCGCACCTACTCGCGTCTGGGCCTCAGCGACGTCCTGCTGGCGTCGTCGGTGGTGGTGACGCCGAACTGCGGTCTGGGCAACAGTTCCTGGCCGACAGCCCGTAAGGCCATGACTCTGGTACGTGAAGCGGCGCGCATCCTCACAGACCAACTCGAGGGCGTGAGCGAGTAGCGCAGGAGTTGGGGAGGCAGGGACTGCCACCATGCTCATCACGCCGCTGCACGAGGCCTGGAGGGACCGACGCCGCCGCGCAGTGCCTACACTGTTGCGACGTGCGCTTCCTGAATCCTGACGCCGCGGGCGTCGACCTCACCTATGAAGACGTCTTCATGGTCCCGTCCTTCTCGGATGTCACCTCGAGATTCGATGTGGACCTCACGCCCGAGGACGGCGCGGGTCTGACCATCCCCATCGTCGCGGCCAACATGACGGCGGTCTCGGGTCGCCGTATGGCCGAGACGCTGGCCCGTCGTGGAGCGCTCGCGGTGATTCCGCAGGACATCCCGCTCGATGTGGTAGCCGACGTCACCTCCGCCATCAAGCAACGGCACCCGCTGTTCGAAACGGCGGTCTCACTGTCGCCCTCAACCACGGTGGGTCAGGCCATCCTGCTGCTCACCAAGCGCGCGCACGGCGCAGCGGTGATCGTCGACGACGGCAAGCCCGTGGGCATCATCACCGAGCGCGACTGCGGTGACGCCGATCGCTTCACACAGGTGCATCGCGTCATGTCACGAGACCTCTTCAACCTTCCGGACACCATCGATGCACGCGGTGCCTTCGAAGCCCTGCATCAGGCCCATCGCAAGTTCGCACCCATCGTTGACGGAGCGGGCCATCTGGTGGGCGTCATCACCCGACAGGGAGCTCTGCGCTCCACCGTCTACTCGCCCGCCTTGGACGCCTCGGGACGGCTGCGCGTCGCGGCCGCCGTGGGCATCAACGGTGATGTGGCGGGCCGCGCACGTGAACTGCTGCGCACGGGCGTCGACACCATCGTCGTCGATACCGCGCACGGGCATCAGCGCAAGATGATCGACGCGCTGCAGGCGGTACGCGAGGTGCGTGATGCCGAGGCACCGGCCGTGCCTATCGTGGCGGGAAATGTGGTGAGTGCAGAAGGTGTTTCCGCGCTTGCCGAGGCAGGTGCCGACATCCTCAAGGTGGGTGTGGGTCCCGGCGCCATGTGCACCACGCGCATGATGACTGGCGTCGGTCGCCCGCAGTTCAGCGCCGTGCTGGAGTGTGCGGAAGCCGCGCGGGAGATCGGCAGGCATGTCTGGGCCGATGGTGGCATCCGCTACCCGCGCGACGTGGCGCTGGCGTTGGCTGCCGGTGCCAGTGCTGTCATGGTGGGTTCCTGGTTTGCCGGCACCCTGGAGTCGCCCGGCGACCTGCACGAGAGCCCCGATGGTCGTCGCTACAAGGAATCCTTCGGCATGGCCTCCGCGCGAGCCGTGCAGAACCGCACCTCCGAGGACTCCGCCTTCGAGAAGGCACGCAAGGCCCTGTACGAGGAGGGCATCTCCTCCTCGCGAATGTTCATCGACGAGTCGCATCCGGGAGTGGAGGACCTGCTCGACGACATCACGAGCGGCTTGCGCTCGGCTATGACGTACGCGGGCGCGCGCAACCTGGCTGGCTTCCGTGAACGAGCGGTCGTCGGCATCCAGTCCGCGTCCGGCTATGCCGAAGGACGGCCCCTGCACGCCTCCTGGTGACGGACTCCCTTGGTAGTGTCACAGGCCTCGGAAGGGGTGACGGTGGCGGAGTTGACGAGCGCCGATCGCGCACGTGCCAAGGAGTTGGCGGAGCTCATCGACGAGCACCGCTACCGCTACTACGTGCTCGACGCACCGGTCCTCTCCGAC
>JAJXSV010000376.1 GCA_021784375.1 Actinomycetes bacterium
CAAGCCCGATGGCGTCCAGCATCGCCACGTGGGCGAGATCATCTCCCGCATCGAGCGCAAGGGCTTGCGCATCCTGGGCCTGCAGATGCGCATGCTGACCGACGAGATGGCTGCCAAGCACTATGCAGAGCACATCGGCAAGGACTTCTACGCGGCGCTGGTGGACTTCATGAAGAGTGGCCCCATCGTGGCCATGGTGGTCGAGGGGGACGATGCCATCGCCGAGTGGCGCGCCATGATGGGTCCCACCAACCCCGTCAACGCGGCTCCGGGGACCATCCGGGGGGATTTCGCCACCAATACCCGGGCCAATGTCACCCACGGCTCGGACTCGGTGCAGGCGGCACAGCGGGAGATCGCCATCTTCTTCCCGGAGTTGGCGCGCTAGCGCCAACTGCGCCCCCCACTTCCTCGGCAGTTCGCGCCGCACGGCAAATACGGCCCGCCCGGCCCCCAGTCGTCTGAATCCGGGACAGCGGGGGTTCGGATCGCGTTCGCCCTTGGCCAGTTCGGCGCAACGGCGCTGCGGTCGGCGCATGGCCGGTAGGATCGGGTCACTCAATGCCTAGCCAGGGGATACACCTGTGTCGAACTTCAACACATCGTTCCTCGGTCGCGACATGGCGATCGATCTCGGTACCGCCAACACGCTGGTGTACGTGCGTGGGCGCGGCATTGTGCTCAATGAGCCCTCGGTCGTAGCGATCGACAAGGACAACGGTCGCGTGCTGGCCGTGGGCATGGAGGCCAAGCGCATGCTGGGCCGCACCCCCGGCAACATCGTGGCCATCCGTCCCATGAAGGACGGCGTCATCGCCGACTTCGAGGTCACAGAGATCATGCTGCGGCACTTCATCCGCAAGGTGCACAAGTCGCGCCACCTGGCCAAGCCGCGGCTCGTGGTCTGTGTTCCCTCCGGTGTCACCGGTGTGGAGCGACGGGCCATCAAGGACGCCGGTTACGCCGCGGGCGCGCGCAAGGTGTACATCATCGAGGAGCCCATGGCAGCTGCCATCGGCGCTGGACTTCCCGTCGGTGAGCCCCAGGGCTCGATGGTGGTCGACATCGGTGGCGGCACCAGCGAGGTGGCCGTGGTCTCGCTCGGTGGCCTGGTGTCGAAACTCTCGATCCGCGTCGCGGGGGACGAACTCGACGACGCCATCATCCAGTACGTGAAACGCGAGTACTCGCTGCTGCTTGGCGAGCGCACGGCTGAGGAGATCAAGGTCGCCATCGGCTCCGCGTATCCCACGCCTGACGAGACCAACGCCGAGATCCGTGGTCGCGATCTCGTCACCGGCCTGCCCCGCACCATCGTGGTGACCGCCGAGGAGATCCGTCGGGCCATTGAAGAGCCGGTTGCTGCCATCGTTGACGCGGTCAAGCAGACACTGGATCGCACGCCCCCGGAGCTCTCCAGCGACATCATGGATCGCGGCATCGTGCTCACCGGCGGCGGTGCCTTGTTGCATGGTCTCGATGAGCGGCTGCGCCAGGAGACCGGCATGCCCATCATCATTGCCGACTCACCGCTCGATTGCGTGGTGCTGGGATCCGGCAAGTGCATCGAGGAGTTCGACTCGCTGTCGCGGGTGTTCGTCCCCGAAGCCCGTAGCTAGGAAATCCTCGACGCATGGCCCGCAGGCCCAACACGTTCTTGCAGGGTGCGCAGGCCGCGCTGATCGGACTGTGCACGCTGTCGTTGCTGCTGGCCGTCGTCGATTCCCGGGACGGATTCACAGGTGGCCTGCGCGCGGCGGCGGGGAGTTTCATGAGTCCATTGCAGTCGGCCGTGAATTCGGCTGTGCAACCGCTCACCAGCTTCTTCGCGGACTGGCAGCAGTTGGGGTCACGCAAGCAGCAGATCGCAGAACTTGAGCACGCCAACGGTGCGCTCCGCGCGCAATTGCAGCTGACACAGAACGACGCACGCCGCGTGGCAGAACTGAATGCCATGCTCCGCGCTGCTGGCACCGCGCAGTTCAAGATGCTGCCCGCCACCGTGGTCGCCATCGGTGCCTCCCAGGGCTTCGCCGACACCTTGCTCATCGATGCCGGCACCATGGATGGCGTGCGCGTCGACATGAACGTCGTCAGCGGCGCCGGTCTCATCGGCCGGGTGGTCCAGGTCTGGAAACGCCAGGCCACCGTCGCCCTCATCACCGATCCCACGTCCACCGTGGGAGCTCGCGTCGAGGGGTCCGGGCAGATCGGTTTCGTCTCCGGCCTGGGCCGAATCGGTACCCTCCAACTGCAGATGCTCGATCCCTACGCGCCGCTCAACGTCGGCGATCGGCTGGTGTCGTTCGGTGTTGCGCACGGCATCTACGCCACGGGATTCCCCATCGGCACGGTCACCTCGATCCGTGGCAGGGCCGGAACCTCCACCCGGGTCGCTGATGTGACGCCCTTCGTCTCCATGGGCGCTCTCGACCTGGTGAGCGTGGTCATCGCCAAGCCCCGGAATGACCCGCGGAACGCCCTGCTGCCGCCGGTTCCACAGCCTGTGGCCCCGGACACGGCGACCGCGGCCGACCGCGCCACCGCGCAGTCGGATGCTGCCACGCCGACGCAGTCCATCACCGCCGTTCCCAAGGCGACCACCAACGGCAAGGTGATTGGCTGATGGGCATAATCCGACGCATCCTCACCGCGGTCATCATGGTGCTCGTGATTGCCTTGCAATCGGCCGTGGTCGCGCGCTGGAACCTGCCCGGTGCCACACCCGATCTGGTACTGGTGTTCGTCGCCGCCTTCGCCATGAAGCACGATCCGGCGCGTACGGTGGCCTTCGGTTTCTTCTGCGGTCTGCTGCTCGACGCCACGCCCCCGAGTACCGGCATCATCGGCATCAACGCACTGTCGCTGACCGTCACCGCCTATGTGGCCGCACAGTTGCGGGCCGACCTCATGCGCAGCGTGTTCGGCCCCATTCTCTTCGTGGCAGTGGCATCGGCTGCCAGTGTCGTGCTCCATGTGTTCCTGTCGGCGCTGTTGGGCGTGGTGACG
>JAJXSV010000377.1 GCA_021784375.1 Actinomycetes bacterium
GGCCGCCTTCAAGCAGGCGACGGTGAGGTCGAGAGCACCCAGGTCCTCGTAGGTCTGCGCCATGTGCCGCCAGGTGGCAGCGGCTGAACGTTTGGCACCCGCCTCCTCCAGCAATTCGCGTGCAGCGCTCAGCAATTGCATTGCGTGATTACTTTGGCCCGCCGCTGCGTATACCTGTGCAGCCACTGCAGTGATGCGGGCACGACGGCCCGCATCCTCTGGAGCCGAAAGCTTCATGGCTTCCTCAATCACCGCAACGGCCGTTTGCATGTCGTTCACGCGAACAGCCAATTCCGCACGCGAACTGAGGGTGACCGCTAGATCGAGCGGCGCATGTGTCTCACGGAATGTGCGCTCGCTATCGCGCAGCATGAAATCGACTTCCGCAACATCGAACGTCTGCGACTGCATCGTGATCCAGGCTGCGGTGTCCTGCAGCAGCGCCGTGGCGCGGGGACGATCCAGCGTCTCCAAGATGTCCAGTGCTTCGAACGCAAGCGCACGCGCTTCGGCGTACTCACCGGCAGTCAGCAGCACCATGGATCGAGCCCAACGGCGGGTGGCACGAGTCCAGGCATCCGACTCATCGGGTTCTCGCCAGCTATCAGTCAGTTCATGTGCGCGAATTAGATCACCCGTCTCGCAATAGGTACCTGCGAGTGTGCCTCGAAGTTCTGCAAGCAGGCTCGGGTCGGCAGACGGATCCGCGCTTGCATCGGCAAGCGCGCGTTCACCCACCTCAACGGAGCGGAAGAGATCTCCGGCGTCGCGACTGCAGCGGCAAAGTGCCACTTTCGCCCGCAAGCGCAGTCGCGAATCAAGACCAGCCGAATCAGCTGCAGAACCGAGCAAGTGCAGCGCACCTTGGAGGTCGCCACGCTGTTCTGCGATCAACCCCTCGTACAACCATCGCTCCGGTGAGTGCACGGACAGGTTCTGAAGCAGCGTCTCCGCGGTGGTGACGTCGCCGAGTCGCAGGGCCACCTGCACCGCCACAGCTGCCGCCGCCACCGGGTCGGACGGAGTCAACTCCGCAAGTGGGACTCGCAGCCGCGCAGCAAGTGCCGCGGCGACTTTGGGGCTGGGCATGCGGTGCCCGGATTCAATCAGTGAGAGGAAAGCGCCGGTGACGATGCCCTCAGCCGCCTGTGCCTGCGTGAGCCCGAGCGCTATGCGGGCATCGCGAAGTCGCGTGCCAATGTTCTGCTGCATGGCGTCACGATAACTTCACCTAACTGCTCTTGACAATGCCCGACTCGAAGTTAGTACGCTGACGTCACACCACTTTCCCGGGAGTAGAAAATGTCCAAGAAGATCCTCGCAATCGCCACCGTCATCGCCGTTGCCGTCCTGCCGGTCGCCACTGCCAGCGCAGCGTCCGCAGCACCCATGCGCAGCAACGCCCTGATCGGCAACTACTGCTGCTAGTCAGCTCGACCAGCAGTCCAACCTTCCCCTTCAAGAGGACGTCATGGCCATTGCACTTCCGCTCTCCGCGTCGGGTCGCGACGCGCGTTGGGGCCGCCGTGAGCGTCGGACCACCGAGTGCCCGCGACCACTCGACCAGCAGTTCCAAACCAACGCACCGCGTTGGGCGCAGGCGCTGGCGGGTCACTTCGGTTACCAACTGCACCCCACTACAGTCGTGCCGGCGCGGGGCCCCCTCCCGAGCGCGCAGAGCGGTCGTTCGCTCGCGCTGGCACGACTGCAGTCACTTCTGAGCAACCTCGACGCCGACCGTTCCATCGTCACCATGCGCATCGACATCGACGATCTCGACCGCGTGAACGAAGCACTCTCGCTGGCTGCTGGGGATCTCGTGCTCGACACGGTCGCCAGCCGGCTGGTCGAACTAATCGGTTCCACCAATGACGTGGTGCGCATCGCCGGGGCCGGCTTCATCGCCTTCCTCAATGACGGCGGCGACATGCACGCCCACGACGAACTCGCACATCGCATCCGCCGGGCCGTCGCCGACCCGGTGCTGGCCATGGGCCACGTCATCCAGCCCACCGTCTCCATCGGCGTGGCCTACGCGGCACGCGATGCCGTGGCGGATCGGGTGCTGCAGAATGCCACCCTCGCCGTGCGTCGGGCCAAGGACACCGGCGGCGATCGGGTGGAGTTCGTCGACACCGATCTCGCTCGCGAAGCCATGGAACGTCTGGAACTGGAAGAGGCCCTGCGCCGCGCCCTGGCCAGTGAAGAGATCCGCGCCTGGTACCAGCCCATCGTGAACTTCACCAATGGCGAGATCGCGGGCTACGAAGCCCTCTGCCGCTGGATCACCAGCGACGGGCAGTTCGTCTCGCCCGCCAACTTCATCCCCGTCGCCGAGGCCGCCGCCCTCGTCACCGAGATCGACATCCTGGTGCTCGCCCAGTCGTTGAAGCTGCTCTCGCGCCTGCCCGGCGACCAGTTCATCTCCGTCAACGTCTCGCCCGCATCGCTCACCCGTCCCGACTTCGTGCAGCGCGCCTGCGCCCTGCTCGACGCCGCCAGCGCCATCGATATGAGCCGCCTGCACTTGGAGGTGACGGAGACGGCACTGCCTTCCGACCTCGACGTAGTCCGCGCCGCCATGCTGCGCATGGGCTTGGGCGGAGCGTTGTGGTACTTCGACGACTTCGGCACCGGCTACTCGTCACTGACGCACCTCGGCGAACTCCCCGTTGACGGCATCAAACTCGACATGTCGTTCACCAAGGGCATCCACTCCGGAGACGAGACCAGCACGCGCCTGGCCCACGGCCTGCTCGCGCTGGCCAAGAGCCTTGATCTCGACACCGTGGCCGAAGGCGTGGAGACGGCAGAAGTGGCCCGCATCCTTGGCGATCAGGGTTGGGCACTGGGCCAGGGCTGGCTCTACGGCAAGGCCGAGCCCATCCGCTCCAACTGATCGCGGATCCTCCACACGCTTTACCTGTTCCTGCCCTCCGTGGGCCGCCCGGCCCTGTGCGCGAACGTAGGCTTGCCCCGCAGGCCCAGGGAGTCGGAGGCGCAAT
>JAJXSV010000378.1 GCA_021784375.1 Actinomycetes bacterium
GGCGTCCCCAGGGGATGCGGACGCACCGGCGTCGGGCCCGACCTGGCCGCCGTTCGTGGTCGGCCTCCTCCTGCTCGGCTGCGTGGCCGTGGGCATCGCCGCCTTGCGCCGACGCTAGGAGAGCTTGGCGAGCGCGCGCCGCAGTTGCGCCGCCGAGGTCGGACCGGCCTTCCAGGCCGCGATGCGCCGGGTTCCGTCGAGGATGATGGTCGTTGGGAGCGCGGAATTCGGCATACCGATGAGGCCCTGGAGGATGTGTGCCGAACCGTCGACCAACTGTCGGTAGTCGCTCGGGTGGTCCTTGATGAACTGCCGGGCTGCGGGCATCTCGTCCATGGTGTCGATGCCGATGAAGTTCACTGAGCGATGGTCTGCGGCCGCAGACTGCAGTTCCGGCCATTCGGTCTCGCAGGGAAGGCACCAGGAGGCCCAGAAGTTCACCACCGTGAGCCGTGCCCCGAGGCTGCTGGTGTTCCATGCGTAGCCGTCGAGATCGGTGGCGCTCCACTCCGGGAACAACGTGCGATCGGCAGGCGTCACGATCGTGAACTCGGACTTGGCGAGGGCGGACTCAGCGGAACTGGGGCTGGGCGCGGGAACCGGCGTTGCCAGACTGCATCCGGTGAGCAGCAGCGCCCCCACCAGGGCCCCCGCGATTCGCATGCGCACATGATGGCAGGAGCCTTGGTCGCGCCATAATCAGGCATGCGCATCCTTCGCATCTCCGCTCCGGCCCTGCTCACGTTCGCCATCGCCCTGATCGCCAGTGGGGTGCTGTCCGCGCGGACCTTGGATGCCCTGCCCTCCTCGCCGCTGCTCACCCTGATCCTGGTGCCCGTGGTGAGGGCAGCGATGTTCATCAGCGGCGCCATCGCAGTCGGTGGCGCACTCATCGGTGGTGTCCTCGGCGAGGATGACGCCGCACGGGCCATCGGTCGACGCTCGTCGCTGGTCTTTGCCGCGTCATCGGCCCTGCTGCTCGTGGTGAACCTGGCGGATGTGCTTGCCGTGCAATGGTGGCAGGCCTTCGACGGCACCATGCTCCTCTCCTTCATGACGCAGATCGACGAGGGCCGGTACCTCATGATGCAGGTGGTGCTCGGCTGCACCGTCGCGCTGATCCTCAGCGGACTGCACCATCGCATCGACGGGGCCATCGCCTTCGCACTCATCACCGTCGCCACGCTGCTGCCGGGTTTCACCGGCCACAGCACGGCCGCGCTGTCGCACTGGATCGCATCCACCACGATGATCTTCCACCTGACCGCCATGAACATCTGGGTCGGCGGGGTGATAGTGCTCATGGTCGCCTACGACGCTCCCGCTCTGGTGCGCTTCACACCCATCGCGCTCTCGTCTTACGTCGTACTGCTGCTCAGCGGCGTGGCCAGCCTGGTCGCACGCATCGCCGACTGGAACACCATGTGGCACAGCAAGTACGTGGTGGTGCTGGGACTGAAGGTGTTCGTGGCCCTGCTCCTCGGCGCCATAGCCGCCATCAGGCTCCGGCCGGCCGCCGCCAAGGCCCTGGAGGGAGGCGATGCGGTGGCCACTGCCATCCGTCGCACCCTGGTCATCGAGGCAGCGCTCATGCTGGTGGCGATCGGCTTCGGCGTCACGCTCGCGCGCATGGCCAACCCCTGATGCACGAGGGGCGCCGACCTCGCGGTCGACGCCCCTCGGGGAGCTTCCTACAGTGCGCCCGGCCGGCGGGTCACTTGATCTCCCAGGTGTCGCTGCTGCGCAGCAGACGCTCGAAGTCGCCCACGCCCAGCTTGTGCGTGACCTCCTCGATCTGCTCCTCCATCTGGCGATCGAAGACCGGGCGCTGCACGTCACGGAACACACCGATCGGGGTGTTGAACAGCCGCACCGGATCGCTCAGGCGCGACAGGCGGAAGGCCGACGAGGGGTCGTCGTTGTGCGCGTCGTGGATGACGATGTCCGCCTCGTTCTCCGGCGTGACCTCGCCGATGTGCACCGAACCCGAGCGCTCCCGGAAGACGGCGCGCTTCTCGCCGATGAGGATCGGCTGCCCGTGCTCGAGGCGGATGAGGTAGTCATCGCGCAACTGCGGATCCTTCAGCGGCGCCCAAGCCCCATCGTTGAAGATGTCGCAGTTCTGCAGGATCTCGACGATCGCCGTGCCCTCGTGTGCAGCTGCGGCGCGCAGCGTCTCCGTGAGGTGCTTGCGGTCGCTGTCGATGGTGCGGGCGACGAACGTGCACTCGACGCCGAGTGCCAGGGACACCGGGTTGAAGGGATGGTCCAACGAACCGTACGGGGAGGACTTGGTGATCTTGCCCTCCTCCGAGGTGGGGGAGTACTGGCCCTTGGTGAGTCCGTAGATGCGGTTGTTGAACAACAGGATCTTGAGGTTCACATTGCGCCGCATGGCATGGATGAGGTGGTTGCCGCCGATCGACAGCGCGTCACCGTCCCCGGTCACCACCCAGACCGACATGTCCGGTCGTGTGACCGAGAGGCCGGTGGCGATGGCCGGAGCGCGCCCGTGGATCGAGTGCATGCCGTAGGTGTCGACGTAATAGGGGAAGCGCGATGAGCATCCGATGCCGGAGATGATGGCGATGTTCTCGCGCCTCACACCCAGCTCGGGCATGAACGCCTGCACGGCGGCCAGGATGGCGTAGTCGCCGCATCCCGGGCACCAGCGCACCTCCTGATCGGTCTTGAAGTCCTTGGCGGACAGCTTCTCGGTGGCCTTGGGCACCAGTGCCAGTGAGGCGAAGGTCTCAGCCATGTTCGATCACACCCTTGATTGCGTCGGCGATTTCGGTGGACTTGAAGGGCTGACCAGCGACCTTCGTGAGGCTCAGTGCGTCGACGAGGAACCTGCCGCGCACCAGCAAAGCGAGCTGCCCGAGGTTCATCTCGGGGATGAGCACCTTCCGGTAGCGCTTCAGCACCTGCTCGGTGTCGGCGGGGAAGGGGTTGAGCAGGCGCAGGTGGGCCTGTGCCACCTTGATGCCCTCCTTG
>JAJXSV010000379.1 GCA_021784375.1 Actinomycetes bacterium
TCTTCATGCCGGCGAAGAGCACCGGATGGACCAACATAGTGTCGACGATGCCGGCCTCCGCGAAACGCGGGGGCGCAAGCGGCACCACCCAGTAGATGAGCAGGCTCACCAGGCTCACGATGACAAGGGTGCTGCGCAAGGCCGCGAATTGCTGCCGATGACGCGTCCACAACCAGATCAGGACCACTGCCGCCACGCCCTCATGAGCCACTTGGTAGTAGATACTGCAGAAGTCCGCCAGCGCTTGGTGATGGCGTAGCACGCCGTTGGCCCACAGCTCGATATCGATGTGCAACCAACGCTCGATGGATTGCACGCGGTCGGCGTTCTGGAAGGCCAGCGACTTGCGCTCCGGGGCCACGCCGCGGATCAACTCGTACAGCACATAGAGCCCGCCGAGCAGCACAACCTCACGGCGCCAATTCCCGGTCCTGAACACCGATCGCAGGTACCGCATCCCGCCGCCACGCATTCGCTTGCGCATGCCAACTCCCCAGGCGACGAGGTCGCAGCTTTGCGACATGCAGGGAACTGTATCGGCAGCAGCACATCGAAAGCCTTTGCTCGAGGTCACCGAGCCCTACGGGACAGCGGATGGTCAACTGCGGACCCCCTGCAGGGCCGCGCATGGCCGGTGGCGGACCTGTGCTTTCGAGTCTCCACCTGCGCTTCAGCGGCCGGACCCATCAGCTGTGCATCAGGGCTTTGCCGGATGATGACAATGCACGGTGCCTATCGCGGGGAACGGGGACTATTGTCACGCCCGTGCCCAAAGGTGACAGCCTCTTCCTCTCCATCAACCAGTTCGCAGTGGACACGCCGTGGCTGCATACACCGGCCCGGCTCTTCGCCAGCGACGGCATCCTGCTCTTCGCCCTGCTGCTGGTGATCGCCTGGTGGCGTGCTCGGGCCATGGGGAATCGCCTGGTGGCGGCCTCCCTGCTGGCCCCAGTCGCAACCGTCGTCGCCTTCGGCGTGCAGCAGTTGATCGTGATGTTCGTGCATGAGGCCCGGCCCTACGCCGTGCATCCCAGCGCATTGGTGCTGGTGAGCAGGACCACTGACCCCTCCTTCCCCAGCGATCACGCATGTGTAACCGCAGCCATCGCCGTGGGGCTGCTCTTCGCCAACCGCCGGCTCGGTTATGCGGCGGCTGTCGGCGCGGTGCTCATGGCTGTCACCAGGCTGTACGTGGGCGCTCACTGGCCCATCGACGTCGTGGCAGGGCTGCTCGTCGGGACGCTGGTGTCCTGGGGCGTGATGTTCGCCCTGCGCGGCCCCGCCACCCGTCTGGTGGCGAAATTGGGTGAGACGGCGCTGAGGCCGCTGGTGGCGGCCGCCTGACACACGCGATCCCCCGATGCCCCGCCATTGGCGCCGGTTGCCCTCAGCCACCCGCGGGCTGGCCGTTCTCCTGCGCCCGACCCCGTAACCGGCCGCGATCTTCCGTGTAACAAACTGGAAACGCGCCGCTGTCAGGGTTCAGTCATGCGCCAGCCAGGCGCGCCCGCCCCACGCGAGGAGCAGACATGTTCAACAGCGCACACGAGGTCGCGGAGTTCATCAAGAAGGAGGGCGTCAAGTTCATCGACGTTCGCTTCTGCGATCTCCCCGGCATGATGCAGCACTTCAACATCCCGGCCAAGACCTTCGACGAGAAGGTGTTCACTGATGGTCTGATGTTCGACGGATCCTCGATCCGCGGTTTCCAGGCCATCAACGAGTCCGACATGAAGCTGCTGCCGGACATCGCCTCCGCCTTCCTCGACCCCTTCCGCGTTGAGAAGACGCTGGTCGTCAACTTCTCGGTGGTCGACCCCTACACACACGCGCCCTACAGCCGTGACCCCCGCGGCGTGGCCGGCAAGGCTGAGGCCTACCTCAGGGCCACCGGCATCGCCGATACCGTCTACTTCGGCCCCGAGGCCGAGTTCTACGTGTTCGATGAAGTCAACTTCCAGACCGGCCCCAACTCAGCACACCACTACATCGATTCCATCGAAGGCGCCTGGAACCGGGGAGCCGACGCCAACGCCGATGGCTCACCGAACCGTGGCTACAAAACCGCGCTCAAGGGTGGCTACTTCCCCGTCCCGCCAGTCGACCACTTTGCCGACCTTCGCGATGAGATGACCCTCACCCTGGAGGAGGTTGGCCTCCGCGTCGAGCGCGCCCATCACGAAGTCGGCACCGCCGGCCAGATGGAGATCAACTACGCCTTCAACACGCTGCAGCACGCAGCCGATGAGGTCATGCTGTTCAAGTACGTCATCAAGAACGTGGCCTGGCAGGCCGGTCACACCGCGACCTTCATGCCCAAGCCCCTGTTCCAGGACAACGGTTCCGGCATGCACTGCCATCAGTCACTGTGGAAGGACGGCAAGCCGCTGTTCTACGACGAGAACGGCTACGGCGGCCTCTCCGACCTCGCGCGCTGGTACATCGGTGGCCTGCTGCACCACGCCCCGTCGCTGCTCGCCTGGACAAACCCTTCGGTGAACTCCTTCCACCGCTTGGTCCCCGGCTACGAAGCCCCGGTGAACCTGGTGTACTCCGCTCGCAACCGCTCGGCCTGCATCCGCATCCCCGTGACGGGCACCAACCCCAAGGCCAAGCGCATCGAGTTCCGCGTGCCGGACCCCTCGTCGAACCCCTACCTGGCCTTCGCCGCCATGCTGATGGCCGGTCTTGATGGCATCAAGAACAAGATCGAGCCGCCGGCACCCGTCGACAAGGACCTGTACGAGCTTCCGGCCGAGGAAGCCCTTGCCATTCCTCAGGTTCCCGGGTCACTCAGCGCCTGCCTCGATGCGCTTGAGGCCGACCAGGCCTACCTGCTCGAAGGCGGCGTCTTCACCCAGGACCTGATCGATACCTGGATCGCCACCAAGCGCAAGGAAGTTGACTACGTGCAGCTTCGTCCGCACCCCGCGGAGTTCGAGCTCTACTACGACCTCTGAGCCTCGCACAACACGATGGGCCCCAGCTGTGCTGG
>JAJXSV010000380.1 GCA_021784375.1 Actinomycetes bacterium
GGATAGGGCAGTGACATGAACGATCCTTCCGGCGGAGCTGCACAACTTCGGAGATCTTGCTTGTAACGTTTCAATTCTTATATCTTGGGTTTGCCATGTCAATAGCCTTTGTTCCTAGCGGGGAGTGACCTTCAGTGACCTCGAGCATGAAGGACGTGGCACAAGCGGCGGGCGTGTCCCTTGGCACCGTTTCAAACGTGATCAACCACCCGGAGATTGTCGCCGAGGGCACCCGCAATCGCGTGCGTCAGGCCATCAAGGACCTCGGGTTCGTGGTCAACGCGTCCGCCCAGACGCTACGTGCCGGACGTACCAAGGTCCTGGGCCTGGTCGTGCCCGACATTGGCAACCCCTTCTTCACCGAGGTGGCAAAAGGTGTCGACGATGCCGCCTTTGCGGCCGGCTACTCCGTGATCCTGTGCAATACCGATGAGGACTCGGCCAAGGAAGACCGCTACCTCGAGTTGCTGGCTTCGCAGCGCGTGGCTGGCATCCTCATCACTCCCGCACGCGAAACGCACGCAGCCATGACACGACTCACCAGTCGTGATGTGGCCATCACCTTGCTCGACCGCCCCTCCAGCGGCCTTGATGCCTGCAGTGTGGCCGTCGATGACGCCGCAGGCGCGGGAATGGCGTTCGATCACCTGCACTCGCTCGGTCATCGCGAGATCGTGGTGCTGCTCGGGCCGGACGACATCCCGCAGATCGCCGAGCGCAAACGAGGTGTCAATGCAGCCGCAGCCGGGCGTCTCGAAGGCGGGTCCCTGCGCTTTGTCACGTCACCGCACATGACCGCGGCTGCCGGCGAAGCCAGCATGGCCCAGTTCCTCAAGGAGCAGAAGGGCACGTTCACTGCGCTCTTCTGCGCCAACGATCTGTTGGCTCTCGGTGCCATTCGTGCACTGCGTGCGGCTGGGCTGGGCGTGCCCAAGGACGTGAGTGTCGTGGGCTACGACGACATCGATTTTGCTGCCAGCGCACAGATCCCGCTCACGAGCATTCGTCAGCCCAAATACCAACTGGGGCACGCCGCCACCGAGTTGCTCATCGGGGAGTGTGAGGATCCGGCAGCGCACGCACATCAGCGCGTGATGTTCCAGCCGCAACTCATTGTGCGGGAGTCCACCAAGGCCGTGCGCAAGACGCGCAAGTAGGTCGCCGGTTGCAGCAGCAGGGACGGCAGTGCCTGCAATGTCACCGCACGCGGGGTTGGAAGCGCTTGACCTCCACGACCTCCGAGAGCCAGCGCCGGAAGCTGGCCAGATCCGCGAAGTCACCATTGGCAATGAACTGCACCCCGGCATTGCCCAAGGCCGTGGCCTCCACCGGACCGGCCACGACGGCAACGCCGGAAGCGTCCGCCAGTAATTGCATCATCAGGTCGATGCGTGAACCGCCGCCTACGACGTGCAACACCTGGAATGCACGGCCGGTGATTGACTGCAGGGCCAGCATCTCCTCAGCGACGCGCTGCGCAATGGAGTCCAGGATGCAACGAACCAGCGCACCGCGCGTGCTCGGCAATCGCTCACTTGCACTCGCCGCCAGCTGGGCTGCACCGAACCCGGGCCTGGCCCATCGGGGATCATCCGGATTGATGCGCCCGGTACTGGGTCCCGCCGCCTGGGCCAGGTCCAGCAGTTCCACGACCGTGACCTCTCTGCCCTCGGCCTCGGACCACTCACGTCGACACTCCTCGAACAACCACATGCCCGTGATGTTCTTGAGGAAACGGACGGTGTCGTCGACGCCGATCTCGTTGGTGAAGTTCGCCCGCCTCGCTGCCTCGTCGAGTATCGGTACCGACAATTCGGTACCGAGCAGGGCCCAGGTCCCTAGTGATAGCACCGCAGCTTGCTCGACATCCTGCATGGGCACGGCGACGAAGGCGCTTGCCGTGTCATGCGTCGCAACGGTGACGACGGGCAGCGCGGGCAGGCCTGCCACGCTGGTCTGGCCCCGCACCGAGCCGGTGCGCACAAGGGGCGGGAAGCGCACGGAGTCGAGGCCCAGTGCGTGCAGCAGTGGTTGCGAGAACTCCCGGCTGCGTGCATCGACGAGTGCCGTCGATGAGGCATTGGTGAGTTCAGTGGCGCGGGTGCCGGTGGCGCGGAACATGAGTATGTCCGGCACCAGCATGACATCGGCGTGCGCCAGGCGAGAGGGATGGGACTCCGCGAGCAACTGGTTCACGGTGTTGAAGGGCAAGCGCTGGATGCCGGCGATCGCATACTGCTCCTCCCATGGCAGACGTGCGTCTGCCATCGAAATCCCTTGGGAATGCTGGGGATCCCGGTAGGCGTACACGGGGCCCAGCAGGCAGCCGTCCTCCGCGACGACGCCGTAGTCGACGGCCCAGGTGTCCACGCCCCACGAGTCGATGGGGCCGCTCTCACAGGCCCTGGCCAGACCATCGACAACGTGACGCCAAAGCGCCTCAATATCCCAGGTCCAGCGCCCGTCGACCTCGACGGGGTGGTTGGAGAACCGATGCACTTCGGTACCAGTGAGCGGACGCTCGTCACTGGAGAAGACGAGCACCCGCCCACTGGTCGCACCGATATCGACCGCAGCTACGCGAGACATCTCGCGCCTAGCGGAGGAATGCCGCGGCGACACCGGAATCAACGGGCACCAACAAACCGGTGGTGCGGGAGAAGGCGTCGGACACGAGGGCCGCGCAGGCGTCGGCCACGTGCTCGGGCAGTACCTCGCGCTTGAGTAGCGTGCGCTGCGCGTAGTACTTGCCGAGTTCCTCTTCGGGTACGCCGTACACCGCGGCCCGCTTGGCTCCCCAACCACCAGCGAAGATGCCGGAGCCACGCACGACACCGTCGGGGTTGATGCCGTTGACGCGAATGCCGTACTCGCCGAGCTCGGCCGCGAGCAGGCGTACCTGATGTGCCTGATCAGCCTTGGTGGCGCTGTACGCGATGTTGGCGGGGCCTGCGAAGATGGCGTTCTTCGAGGCGATGTACACGATGTCGCCG
>JAJXSV010000381.1 GCA_021784375.1 Actinomycetes bacterium
GCCGCTCTTTTGCTGAACGCGACCAAACAGGCGGCCTTCAGTGCCGCGCACATGGTGGTCTTCCCGGAGATGATGCTCTGCGGCTACCCCATCGAAGACCTCGCGCTGCGCCCTTCCTTCCAGCAGGCGTCGCTGGCGGCACTGGAGCAACTGGCCGGAGATCTCGACGCCAACGCCTGCGGTGACACTGTCGTGGTGGTCGGCTATCTCGGTGTCAGCGACGATGCTGCCCCTGCCCTGGGGATGCCGACCGGCGCCCCCCAGAACTGCTTGGCCGTCATCCACCGCGGACGCATCGTCGGCACCTACGCCAAGCACCATCTTCCCAACTACGGCGTGTTCGACGAGTTCCGCAACTTCGTGCCCGGTTCGCAGCCGCTGGTGGCGCGGATCGCGGGCGTCGATGTCGCGTTCGCCATCTGTGAGGACCTGTGGCAGGACGGCGGCCCGGTGGCGTTGGTGCGGGAGCAGGGCGCCGGACTGCTCGTCGTCATCAACGGCTCGCCCTACGAGCAGGGCAAGACCGATGTGCGTCGCGCCTTGGTGCAGCGTCGCGCCCGGGAAGCCGGGTGCCCGGTCGCCTACGTCAACATGGTGGGCGCACAGGATGAACTTGTCTTCGACGGTGATTCGCACGTCGTCGACGTCGATGGCCGCACTCTCGCGCGTGCACCCATGTTTGACGAGGGGGTCATGCTCGTTGATCTGGAGCTGCAGGAAGCCGCCAACCTGCCGACGCTGGCCGACGGCACGCGGGTACTCGTGGTCGGACGCTTCCCCGTCGATCCGTTCAAGGCCCTCGAACCCACCATCGCTGAGTTCCCGCACCCCCACGCCGAGGCCTACCGCGCGCTGGTGGTGGCCACGCGCGATTACGTCCGCAAGAACGGCTTCCGCTCCGTGGCCCTGGGCCTCTCGGGTGGCATCGACTCCGCCCTGGTCGCCGTCATCGCGTCCGATGCCATCGGCGCGGAGAACGTCCACTGCATCTCCATGCCCTCGCGTTATTCGTCCCAGCATTCGCGGGACGATGCCACCGACCTGGCCGAGCGCATCGGCTGTCCCATCCGCACCATCGCCATCGAACCCATGGTCGCGGCCTACGAAGCGGCCATGCCGTTGCACGGACTGGCCGCCGAGAACCTGCAGGCCCGCGTACGAGGCGCCACGCTGATGGCGGTGAGCAATGAGGAGGGTCACTTGGTTCTGGCGACTGGCAACAAGAGCGAACTCGCGGTCGGCTACTCCACCATCTACGGCGATGCCGTCGGCGGTTACGCCCCCATCAAAGATGTGCTGAAGACACTGGTCTGGGATCTGGCGCGCTGGCGCAATGCGGACGCCGAGGCCCGGGGCGAAGTGCCGCCGATCCCGGAGTCGTCGATCAGCAAGGCACCGTCGGCCGAGTTGCGCCCGGACCAGAAGGACAGCGACTCCTTGCCCGACTACGAAGTGCTCGACGAGTTGCTCGACCTCTATGTGGAGGGCGATCTCGGCGGACGCGAACTGATCGAGCGCGGCTTCGACGCGGCACTCGTCGATCGCGTCCTGCGCCTGGTCGACCTTGCCGAATACAAGCGTCGACAGTACCCGCCGGGCCCCAAACTCTCGACGCGCGCATTCGGGCGTGATCGCCGCCTCCCCATCACCAATGGTTGGCGCGAGACGCGCTGATCACTCCCGCGTCTCATCACCGGACGCGCAGGTATCGGCCGCATGTGTCACACTGCATGCATCCGGGGACCCGAACGGGCCTCGAGGTGGGAGTCTCAACATGTCCGACGTCATGCGTCTGTACGGCGGTACCTCCAGGGGCCGCGTCACCATTTCCGATCTCATGGCCGCCAAGGAACGCGGCGAACGCTGGCCTTGCCTCACGGCCTATGACGCCACCACGGCTGACATCTTCGACGCGGCCGGCATTCCTGTGCTGCTCGTCGGTGATTCGGCGGCCATGGTCATCTATGGCTACGACAGCACCATTCCCGTCACCGTCGAGGAATTGCTGCCCTTGGTGCGCGCAGTGGAGCGTGGTTCGAAGCGGGCCATGGTGGTCGCGGATCTGCCCTTCGCCTCCTACCAATCCTCCATCGAACAGGCCATGGATACCGCCGCGCGTTTCATGAAGGAAGGTCACGCGCACGCCGTGAAGTTGGAGGGAGGTGCTCGCGTGTTGCCGCAGGTGCGCGCGATGACGGAGGCGGGCATTCCGGTGATGGCGCATCTCGGGCTCACCCCGCAGTCAGTGCATCAATTCGGTGGCTACAAGGTGCAGGGACGTGGCGATGCGGGTGAGCGCATCGTCGAAGATGCCCTCGCATTGCAGGAAGCCGGAGCCTTCTCATTGGTGTTGGAAGTCGTGCCCACGGAGTTGGCAGCTCGCATCACCGAGGCACTGCAGATCCCCGTCATCGGTATCGGTGCGGGCAACGCAACCGATGCACAAGTGCTCGTCTGGCACGATCTCGTCGGTATGACACGCGGACACACTGCGAAATTCGTACGTGAATATTCCAGGGTCTCCGACGTCATCACCGACGCAGTTCAACGCTGGGCAGAGGACGTTGCGTCCGGTGCGTATCCCGATGACGAGCACACCTATCACTGAGTTGGCTTGTCTACGATGCGTGATTTTCCTATATGTAGCAAGCACTTTTTGGAATGCTCGGCCATCGCATCCCGACCCTGCAGCTGACGTGCAACTGGCATACGCATCAGGCAGCAGCTCCAGGAGTGGTTGTGAAAGTGGAGTAATCACAGCGACAACGCAAAGCGACACACCGGTGCGAGTTGCGTTGAATGCTTCGCAATTTGCGATACGTGTGTCATCGTTTGCTTAGTCGCCCTATGTCGGGGGCGCCAATTTCTGGAGGACATATGGCAGTGGCTAAGAAAGCTGCTCCGAAGAAAGCAGTCGCGAAGAAGGTAGCCAAGAAGGCTGCGCCCAAGAAGGCTGTCGCGAAGAAGGTCGTCAAGAAGTCTGCACCGGC
>JAJXSV010000382.1 GCA_021784375.1 Actinomycetes bacterium
TCGTATCTCGACCACCAGGCCGCCAAGCTGGCCCGGCGCTTCGATGCCAACACCTATCTGGTGCTGGTCGACGTCATGAACACGCACGACATCGGCCGTGGCCGTGGTGGCGTGGAGGCGGCACTGGCCGCCATCACGGTGCCGGTGCAGGCGGTCGCCATCGACACCGATCGTCTCTTCCCGCCCTCGCTACAACAGCAGATCGCGGACTACGCGCCGCGCGCCGAGCAGCTCATCACGCTGCACTCGCCCTACGGGCACGACGGCTTCCTGATCGAAGTAGAAGGGGTTGGCAGCGCGGTTCGCCACAGCCTCAAGCTCGGCGACGCCAAGCGCTGAACCGATCCTAGGAAACGACCAAGGCCGCGCTGCAGATGCAGTCGCGGCCTTGGCTGGCGTGGGTCAGAGAACGTCCACGACCTCGTCGAAGCCGAAACGCGGGTTGCGCGGGAACTGGCCCTCCGCGGAGGCGTGGCCCAGGTTCACGATCATGATGGTGCGCTGCGCCGTGCCGGCGAAGAACTCCTCGTCGACACCGGCAGCATTGAAGCCGCCCATGGGCCCGGCATCGAGGCCGACCGCGCGGGCCGCGATGATGAAGTAACCGGCCTGCATCCAGGCATTGTTGCGTGCGATCTGCTCGCGCATGGGGGAGGCTCCGAAGCGCTCCCGGGCGCCCTGCGACTGAGGGGCGAGGCGCGGCAGGTGTTGGTGGAAGTCGGTATCGGCGGCAAGAATCGCGACCACAGGCGCCTGCTCGGACTTGGCCTTGTTGCCGTCAGCGATGTGCTTGATGAGGCGGGCTTTGGCCGCTTCGCCACGCAGGAAGGTGATGCGGAGCGGCTGGGCGTTGTTCATGGTGGGTGCGAACTTCATGAGTTCGTAGATGGACTCCAGTTCGGCATCGCTGACGGTCTCGCCGGTGAAGCCGTACGCGGTGTGGGCCTCGCGGAACAGGACGTCCGCCGCGAGCTCGTCGATGGCGAAGGGGGTCGCCTCGGCAGTGGCGCTCATGGTCTCTCCTCGGAAGTTGTTACTTGAAGGTTCAACCACTGTAACGAGCCTGCTCCGCCACCTATTCCCAGAGGCCGCCACTGCCTGATTCCGGCTGCTGGGCCGCTGCGGGCAGCATGCGCATGAGTGCCAGCGTGGCCCGCCCCAGCAGTGTCACTGCGTCCGTGAGCAGCGCGCAGTCACGCGGGCCCAGCCGGGACGCGGTGCCGCTGATGGTGCACTCACCGTCGAGCACTGCAAGCAATTCGGTGCCCGCGGAAGCGGGCAGCGTGAGCGTCCCGGACAGCTTTCGCAGGCTCAACCTGCCGCTGACCCGCTCGCGGCGGGTCATGAGGTTGAGGTCTGCGGTGGGGCCGAGGGGGAGCCGCGACTCCACATGTGCCTCACCGCGGAAGGCCACCGGAACGAGGGGCTTCACCAGGTGCAGCGCACCATCAATGGTGAGTTCCATGCCCTGACCCTCGACCAGGACGAGCACCCGGTCGACGCCGGGCAGTTCTGAGAACGGGCCTTCGCCCGCAACCTCAGCGAAACTGACGCGCCAATCAAAGTCGAGGAAGCCGGCGCCCTCCGGCACGGCCATCACCTGATAGGTGACGCCGGCACCGTTGGCCCAGGCGCTGGCTTGGCGATCCGCGTGCAACAGCAGGCGCGGTGCGCTCATCCGGCGAGTTCCTGGAGCACGGCCACCAGGCTGGGCGCGCCGCGCAGGCAGTCATCGCGGTCGGCGAACTCCCGCGGTGAATGAGAGATGCCGGTGCGATTGCGCACGAAGAGCATGGCCGTCGGCAGCCCGGCAGTGGCCAGGATGCCGGCGTCATGTCCGGCACCAGTGGGCAGCAGCGGCACGTCGTCATCGCCCAGTTCCGCCACCACCGCAGCACGCACGCGGTCGCGCAGCGCCGCATGGAAATGGACGACGGGCGTCTCCGACTCGATGTCCACCGTCACGGTGACACCATGCTCGGCGGAGGCGCCGCGAGCGGCGGCCTCGATATCGGCTAGGAGCTGATGCAGGGTCTCGGCATCCGCAGCGCGTGCATCCAGCCAGGCCCGAACCACGGAGGGGATGGCATTGGTGCCATTGGGCTCCACCTCGATGCGACCGAAGGTGGCCCGGCTGTCACTGGCCCGGGCCGCGGACTCGGCGGAGAGCACGGTGCGCGCAAATGCGGACATGGGATCCCTGCGATCACGCATGCGGGTGGTGCCTGCGTGATCGGCGACGCCGGTGAAGGTGTAGCGGTAGCGGCCGTGGGGCCAGATGGCCGTGGCCACCCCGATGGATGCGTCATCATCGACGAGCGAGCGTCCTTGCTCGATGTGGAGTTCGACGTACTCGCCGATACGGGCCAGCAAATCGCGGTCCTCTCCCAAGGCCTGCGCGTCGAGGCCCGCGGATTGCATGGCCTCGGCCATGGTGACGCCGTCGCGGCCCATCAGGGCGCGCGCACGATCTGCCGCCAGTTGCCCGGTCATGAGGCGGGAGCCGGCACAGGCGATTCCGAATCGTGCGCCTTCCTCGTCCGCGAAGACCGCGATCACGATCGGACGTGTCGGTGAGAAGCCCTTGGTCTGCAACGACTTCACGGCCGCCAGGCTGGACACCACGCCCAGCGGGCCGTCGAAGGCGCCCCCGTCGGGTACGGAGTCCAGGTGCGAACCGATGGCCAGCGCCGGCAGTTGCGGATCGACACCGGCAGCCACCCACCAGGCCCAGAGGTTGCCATTGCGGTCGAGCTCGACCTCCAGGCCCAGCTCCCGGGCACGGGCTGTGAACCATTGCCTGCACTGCAACTCGGCTGCGCTGTAGGCGAAACGACGATAGCCCCCGGTGGGTTCGTACTTGCCGATGGGCTCGAGTTCGGCCCACAGTTCGTCAAAGGCGGTCATGATCACCTTCCTGATGTGAGCAGGGTGCCGATGACATGATCCAGCGCCCGGCCCACATCCTCGATGAATTGGTGCTCGCCAT
>JAJXSV010000383.1 GCA_021784375.1 Actinomycetes bacterium
CATGGCCGGCGGGATGGCGTAGATGAGGGTCACGATGGTCGCCGATGCGGGACCGATGAGGAAGAAGAGCGCGACCGGCATGAGGTACACGAAGGTCGGCATGACCTGCGCGAAGTCGAGGAACGGGGTCAGGAATCGTTCGAATCGCGGGAACAGGCCGGCGATGATGCCCAGCGGGATCCCGATCACGAGTGCGATCACCACCGCAGCGATGACGAGTGCCAGCGTGTCCATGGACTCGGTCCAGAACCCCAGTGATCCCAACACGTAGAAGCCGACGCCGGCGAGCGCCGCAACCCTCCAGTTGGCCGTGGCGTAGACGATCCAGGTGACGACGGCGATGACGCCCAACCAACCGATGAGGGGGAACTGGTGTCCCGCGGGTGGCTGCGAGATGAGGCTCTGCAGCATCGACACGAAGCCGTTGATACCCGTGCGGATGGTCTCCACCACGTAGAGCATCACCGGGTTCGAGTTCCGGTTGGCGTCGATCGAATCCATGACACTGCCGAGCCAGGTATGGAACGGCGTCAGGCTCGAGCGATCAAGCGCGAAGGTCCAGCGTCCGGCCAGCGAATGGCCGACGATCACGTACAGGACGAGCGCGAGGCCGAGCTGCGTGCCGCGTCGCGTGCGTATCCGCTGAAGCAGGGTCATCAGGCCTTCGCCCCCGCGATGACGGAGAGGATCTCCTCGCTCGAGACGACACCGCGGAGTGCACCGTCAGCCATCACGCGCACCGCGCCGTTCGCGTCGAGCACCGTACGGGCAGCGTCGCGGATCACCATGTGTGCAGGCAGCGCCGGACCCTGCAACTCGCTGTCACTGACGGGCGGGCGGGCGATCCAGCCCAGGGTGAGCACGTGCGATCGCGGGAAGTCGCGCACGAAGTTGGCGACGTAGTCATCCGCCGGCGCCCCCACGAGCTGCTCGGGGGTGCCCACCTGCACCAGGCCGCCATCGCGCATGATGGCGATGCGATCGCCGAGCCGCAGGGCCTCCTGCAGGTCGTGCGTGATGAACACCATGGTCTTGCCCACCTCGTGGTGGAGTCGGATGACCTCGGCCTGCATGTCACGACGGATGAGCGGATCCAAGGCGCTGAAGGGCTCATCGAAGAACATCACCGCGGGGTCCGAGGCGAGGGCGCGGGCCAGGCCCACGCGCTGCTGCATGCCGCCGGAGAGCTGGTCCGGATAGGCCTGCTCGTAACCCTGCAGGCCCACCAGGTTCACCACCTCCTCGGCGCGGGCGTAGCGCCGGTCCTTCGGCATGCCGTTGATCTCGAGGCCGAAGGCGACGTTGTCGATGACCCGGCGGTGCGGAAGGAGGCCGAAGTTCTGGAACACCATGGAGAACCTGGTGCGTCGGATCTCGCGCAGGCGGGCCGCGTCGACATGGAGGATGTCCTCGCCCTGGATGTCGACCTCCCCGGCCGTCGGCTCGACGAGCCGCGTCAGGCAGCGCACGAGCGTGGACTTGCCCGAGCCCGACAGGCCCATGACGACGAACACCTCGCCGTCACCGACGTCGAAGGAGACATCGCGCACCGCGGCGGTGGCACCGGTCTTCTTGCGCAACTCGGAACGCGACAGCATGGCGTCCGGGCTGTTCACGATGGCCTCCGGGTTCGGCCCGAAGACCTTCCAGAGGTTTCGCACGGAGATTGTCGGAGTCATGCAGTCGTCCCTTCCGCTGTGAACCAGCCGGATCGAGCCGGCGTCGTGTTGCGCCAGATGTGCTTGGGCTCCAAGTACTCGTGGAGGCCGGCCTCGCCGAGTTCCCGGCCGAACCCGCCCCACTCCGCCTCGGGACGGTACGGGCCGTAGTCGTTCACCCAGATCGTCCCGTGCCGGAGCGCACGGGCCACCCGGTCCGCCTTCGCCGGGTCGCGGGTCCACACGCCACCGCTCAGCCCGTAGATGGTGTCATTGCCGAGGGCCACGGCTTCGTCCTCGGAATCGAAGACCTCGACCGTCATGATGGGGCCGAAGGACTCATCCTGTACGCAGCGCATGCGGGTGTTGCACTCGTCGAGCACGGTGGGCTCGAAGAACCAGCCTTGCTCGAGGCCGGGGCCGCTGGCCCGTCGACCACCCACCCGCAGCACGGCGCCCTCTGCGACGCCGTCGTCGCAGTACTTCTGCACCTTCACGAGGTGGGCCTCGCTGATGAGCGCACCCGTCTCCGTGGTCACGTCGTCGGGACCTCCGAGGCGGATGCGGCCGGCACGCTCGACGATGGCATCCACCACCTCGTCGTGCACGGAGCGCTCGACGAGCAGGCGCGTCCCCGCGGAGCAGACCTGACCCGAGTGGAGGAAGGCCGCGGTCACCGCGTTGTCGATGGCGGCGTCGAGGTCGGCATCGGCGAAGATGACGTGGGGATTCTTTCCGCCGAGTTCCAGGGCCACCTTCTTCACGGTGGCAGACGCGGCAGCCATGATGCGTCGGCCCGTGGTCAGCCCGCCCGTGAACGACACCAGGTCGATGCGCGGGTCGCTGGACAGCGGTGCGCCCGCGATGGGCCCCGCTCCCAGCACCAGGTTGGCCACGCCGTCAGGCACGCCCGCCTCGATCATGATGCGCATCAGGTGTCCGGCGGTGGACGGCGTCAACTCGCTGGGCTTCATGATGAATGTGCACCCCGCCACCAGCGCTGGTGCCACCTTCCAGGACATCTGGAGCAATGGGTAGTTCCAGGGTCCGATGAGGCCGCATACACCCACCGGCTCGTACGCGATGCGGCTCTCGATCTCCGCGCGCCCGACGTCGACGAGGCGCTCGTGCAGGGAGCGGCCGAGCGCTGCGAAGTGGCGGAACACCGCGACGACATCGGCGATGTCGTACTCCGCTTCGATGAGGCGCTTCGCGGTGTCCGCGGACTCCGCTGCGGCGACGAGCGCGGCATCGCGTTCCAGCAGGTCCGCGACGCGTTCGACCAACGCGCACCGATCGGCCATCGACCAGCGCGGGAAGGGTCCCTCG
>JAJXSV010000384.1 GCA_021784375.1 Actinomycetes bacterium
CACCGCCCCCTAAATCAGCAGGAGCTCGCAATGAATGGCAGTGACACCAACCTTGCCGTTGTGCCGCGGCTGGAAGTGCGCGGGCTGTCCAAGACCTTCTCCGGTGTGACGGTGCTGAGTGGCGCCCACCTCACGGTGGCGCCCGGCGAGATCCACGGACTCATCGGGCAGAACGGGTCGGGTAAGTCCACGCTCATCAAACTGGTGAGCGGTGTGCACCGGGCCGATCCGGGCGGCGAGATCCTGGTCGATGGCGAGCGCATCGGCCCGCCGATCCGACCGGAACGCCTGCACCAGGACGGTTTGGCGTTCGTGCACCAGGACCTGGGCCTGATCAACGACCTCTCGGTCCGTGAGAACGTGCGCGTCGGCCGGCATGCAACGCGCACCTGGGCTCGCTGGATTGACCGACGTCTCGATCGTGAGGCCAGCCGCGCCACTTTCGACTTCCTGAAGGTCGACATTGATCCGGATATGCCGGTGGGTGCGCTGGCACCGAGTCAGCGAGCAGCCGTGGCTGTGGCCCGTGCCTTGCAGGAACGTGAACTGGGCAAGGGTGTGATCGTCTTCGACGAATCCTCGCGGGCGATTCCACATGAAGCGTTGCCGGCGTTCTACGACATGGTGCGCCTTCTGGCCTCGCAGGGCACCTCGGTGCTGATGATCAGTCACAATCTCCGGGAAGTACTTGATATCTGTGATCGGGTCACGGTGCTGCGCAATGGCAGCGTCGTCGAAAGTGCGGTCGCGACCGCAGGCCTCAGCGAAGGCGACCTGACGCGCATGGTGCTGGGCCGCGAGCACTCACTGCACAACCTGGTCGAGGAGCTGCCCTCGCAGCGATCGCACTTCACCGTCACTGCGGAAGGCATCGCGGGTGGACTGGTTCGAGACGTGAACTTCTCGGTGCAGGGGGGCGAGGTCGTCGGGATCATTGGCACGGCGGATGCTGGCGCAGCCGATCTGCCGGCCTTGCTGGGCGGTGCGGTCAAGGGCCACGGCGCACTGCATATCGGCCACCAATCGGTGGAACTGGCGCACTCCAAGGTTCGCGACTTCATGCGTGCCGGTATCGCCTACATCCCGCAGGATCGCAGCCGCGAAGGTGTTGCCGGCTCGGAATCCGTTGAAGACAACATCACCTTGCCACATTTGAAGAATCGCGGTCACGTGCTCTGGACTGGTCAGCGCTGGCGTCGTGATGAGAGCGAGCACGTGCTGGAGAAGTTCGGTGTGCATCCACGGAATCGTCAGATGCCGGTGGGCGCGCTCAGTGGTGGAAACGCCCAGAAGGTGCTGTTCGGCAAGTGGTTGCTCGGGAATCCGGCAGTGCTCGTACTGGACGAGCCGACACAAGCCGTGGATGTGGGGGCGCGGAGCGCCTTGCTGCTGGCAACCCGGCAAGCGGCGCAAGACGGCGCGGCCGTGATTTACGTGTCTGCGGAAGTGGACGACCTGGTTGCGGTGTGCGACCGGGTGTACGTGATTCGAGAAGGTCGGATCGCCGAAGAATTCGAGCACCCCTTCAGTCCTGATGCACTCATCGACGCCATGTTCTCCGCGAGCCGGGAGGGTCCTCATGACCACTAGCACTTCGACCACCGTCATTTCGAAGTCCTCGCCGTTCGCACGCATCCTGAAGGACGGGCTCTCCCGCTACAGCCTGGTTCTCGTATGGCTGGTCATGGCAGGCATCTTCTCGATGCTGCTGCCCGGACAGTTCGCAACGGCTGACGTGGCGAAGGCGATCTTCGGTTCGCAGACACCGCTGGTGTTCCTGGGGCTTGGCCTGGTGATCACGCTCGCGGTCGGTGAATTCGATCTCTCCTTTGCCGCCATCTTCGGCTGGGCGGCAACCTTGGTTCCTGCGCTGGTTGTCCTCCACGGATGGTCCATCATGGCGGCGGTCCCCGTGGTTGTGATCTCCGGTTTGCTCTGGGGCACCATCAATGCGGCGTTGGTGGTGCTGGTGGGAATCAACTCCGTCATCGTCACGCTGGGTGTTTCGAGTGTTGCGGGTGGCGCGGCCTACTTCATCTCGCAGTCGACCACGGTAAGCGGCATTGATCCCAGCCTGTCCACCATCGCGGTGGGCGAGTTCCTGGGCCTGCCTCGACTCTTCTGGTACGGCGTCATCGTGGTGGCGATTGCCGCCTACGTCATGAGTGCCACTCCCACCGGTCGTGCCATGGTGTTTGTGGGCTCCAACCGCGACGTGGCCAGGCTTGCCGGAATTGATGTCACGCTGTTCCGGTTCGTTGCCTACCTGGTGTCGGCATTGCTGTACACAACGGCGGGAATCATCGTCGCGATCGGCCTTGGCGGCTTCGATCCGTCGGTTTCCAACTCCTACTTCCTGCCCACCTTCTCATGCGTGTTCCTGGGCACCGTGGCGGTAGCGCCTGGCCGCTTCAACCCCATCGGCATGTTTCTTTCCGTGTACTTCCTCATAACCGGTGTCATCGGGTTTCAGCTGCTCGGATACGCCGGCTGGGTAACTGATGTCTTCTACGGCCTCGCGCTGATTGCTGCCGTGACCATCTCATTCCTCGTCCAGAAGCGCTTGCGCGTCTGAACGAATGCACGACCACTGATAACACCAGGCACCACGCACTTCACGACCAACCGTCAACCCATCCCACACCATCGGAGATACGCACATGGGAGTTCGCTCACTCAGGGGCCTAGGCATTGCTGCCGCCGCCGCCTCACTCGTCACCGGCAGCATTGTCATGGGCGCCTCCTCGGCGTCTGCTGCAGGCAATTCCAACGTCGCCTATGCCAAGGCCAAGGTCGCGGCGGCATCACCCGCCATCAAGGCCTTCAAGGCACCGGGTGCCGCAGTGCCGAACGTGGCCGCCTTGGCGGGCAAGACCGTCTACTACGTGCCGGCCCAGTACGCGGTTCCGCTGTTCAAGGCCATCGGTGATGCGTTGACGCAGGCCCTGGGGGCCGCCGGCGTCAAGGTGCAGAT
>JAJXSV010000385.1 GCA_021784375.1 Actinomycetes bacterium
CCGGTCCCTGGACGTACACCTCGTCCGATCCGACCATCGCGCGCATCACGGGAGTGACGGTCACCGGGCTGAGGATGGGCACCGTCACCGTCACCGCGGTGCAGGGTCCCTCCGGCGCCTACAGCCAGTCGGCACCCATCACCTTCTCGGTGACGGTGGCGCCGCATGCCAGCGTCGGCAACTTCGCCAACATCAGCACCTCCATCGGGGCTGCCGCCAAGCGCCTGTCCATACCCACGAGCACTTCGAACGGCTCCTGGAGCTTCAGTTCCTCAGCGCCCGACGTTGTGAGCGTCCTGGGGGCGACACTCACCTTCCATGCCGCGGGCAGTGCGACCATCACCGCCGTGCAAGCGGCCACTCCGCTGTTCGCAGCCACGACCCGTTCCTTCACCGTCAGCGTCACCGGCAGGCAACCGCGGATCGGACCCGCGCATGCACTGATCGTGACCTATTCGAAGCGGCCCGTGATCCTGCACGTGCCCACGTCCACGTCAAGTGGCGCCTGGACCTTCTCACTGGGCGCAGGCAACCGGGGATCGATCGTGGCAGGCCGCTTCCTGCCGCTATCGGCGGGGATGACGACATTGACCATGACCCAGGCGGCATGGGGCGGATTCATGTCGACGAAGGTCACCGTGCGCCTCACCGTGCTGCCCAGGGTCACCGTCAAACTGGCGCCGCACGCCATCAGGGTCTCCGCCGTTGGCGGCCCGGTGCTGGTGCGGATCGCCGGCAAGGTCGCCAGGCTCGGGGTCAACCGGGTGCGGGCCGGCCGTCACGCCGTGCGCGTCACCTACGGCGCCAATGTCGTCTACGACAGGATCCTGACGGTGCGATAGTCCGGCCGCTCCGCCCGTGGGCCCGTGGGCCGGGCCGGGACTGCCCCAGCCTGCGTTGCTTTGGGTGACGGTGGCTGTAGCCGGGTCGGGCTGGCGTGTGTGCGCGTGGGTGACGGCCGCGGCGTCGGCGCGCGGCGGTTGATGGCGGGCCGGTGGACGGAGTCCGGGATGTGCGCGTGGGTGACGGCCGCGGCGTCGGCGCGCGGCAGGTGGGCCGCCGGGACAGCGCCTCGCGGCTATGCGTAGTGGAAGATGATGAGGCTGGCGAGCGTGGCCCAGAGCAGGAGCACGGTGCCGGTGTCCGCGTTGAGTGCGAGCAGTCGTTCGAGGCGCGCCTGCAGCTTCGGCGGGAAGCGGAAGTTGTTGTCCAGGATGTTCACCCGCGTCATCGTCATGAAGACCGTGGTCGTCGTGAACGTGACGAGCAGGCACCACGGGCAGAGCGCGCCGATGTGGAAGTACGACTGGTAGAAGAGCCAGTAGGCGAAGGCGAACCCGACGACGTAGATGCCCTGCGCCGTGAGCAGGAAGCCCCGGCGGAACTTCGAGCCGCCGAGCGCGGCGATGGCGAGGGTGATCACGACGGGTTCGGCCATGAGTCCCAGGAACGCATTGGGCCAACCCAGCAGCGTCGACTGCCAGGCGAGCGCGACCTTGCCGCAGTTGAGCGTGGCCGAGATGTTGCAGCTGAGGGCGGTGTTGGGGTTGGCCGCCAACTTCCAGGCGTCGATGGAGAGGACGAGTGACGCCGTCAATGACAGGATCGAGGAGACGAGCATTTCGACGTAGGTCCACTTGTGACGCACGGGCTGGTGGACGGCGACCTCGTCGATCTCACTCATGGCGCCAGCCTAAACGGCTCCGGGCAGGCCACTTCCCCGCATATCTGCGGCTTCAACCCATGTTCCCGGAGGTTTCTGCGCAGATTTCGCGGGGAACCTGGGCCGAAACAGCAGAAGGGGACGGGAACTGGGCGTGGAGCAGGGCAGCGGCTAGGCCGCCCGTTGACGGAGTGCCGACGCAAGGCCGCGAAGCCATGGAGTGCAGTTGCCTGCTACCTCCGGCCACCCCCAGCGGTAGAGCGTGTAGCCGGCTGCCTGCAGGCGCGCTTGGCGACGTTTCTCGTTCTCGATCTCCGCGGGGTCGCTGTACTTGCCCCGTCCGTCCGCCTCACCGATGAGGCGGCACTCCTTCTACAGGAAGTCCGGGTAGTAGGTGAAGCCTTCGACGACGAGCTTCGGCTGGAGCAACGGCAAGGGGATGTTGTGCTCGATCATGAGCCCGCGACTCCAGGACTCGAGCGGCGAGCCAGACGTCGCATCCGCGTGCTCGACCGCCAGCGGGAGGCGCCTTGCTCCGGGCCAACACTCGAGGAACGGCAGGACGCGCAGGAGTTCGTCGCGGCTCACGCCAAGCCGTAGTGCTCCATCCAACGGAATCAGCGCACCCGGGAGCCTTTGGTACCGGGCCAACTGCAGCGACGTCCATGCAACATCGGGAACCAGCAGACGTCCCCGCCGCTTCAAGGCGTCCTCGGGCACCACGTGATCAGTGGGCGTATGCGCCAGTGAGGGATGCGGTTTTCGCGGGATCGGAATCCCGTGCAGGACGGCCGCGCCCAATGCAGACACTGGAACCTTGCCGCTGCACACGCTCTTCGCACTATGGACGGCGCGAATGCTGGCATCGTCGGCCAGGTGCTTGGGCACGAACAGCCCCGGTGCGATCTGGACAGCCTCCTGCCGTGCCTTCCAACCGCGCAGGGTCGCGAGGGTGATCCCGCGAGCTGTCGCGTCCTCGATGGTGAACGCGTCGTCAAACGGGACTTGGGTGCGCAGGCGGGGGTTCATGGGTGGCAGCAAAGCGCAGGAACCGGCGGCGAGCGCCTGTGGAAATCCGGTCTGTGGATACTTCCCCCGCCTTTCTGCTCGCCCTGCGAAGTTCCCCCTCAGATCTGCGCAGAAACAAAGGGGAACCATGCTTGAAACAGCAGAAAATGAGGGGAACTTGTGTGGGCGG
Source organism: Actinomycetes bacterium (assembly GCA_021784375.1). The sequence goes on from JAJXSV010000385.1 coordinate 2,862, forward strand.
GGAAGGGGGGACCGGGTGGCCCCTCAGCTGGTGAGCCACCAGGCGGCGTAGGGCGGGATGTGCATCTGGTCGAGCAGCGAGACGTGCTGCCCCACCAGGTGCTCGTACGCCC
>JAJXSV010000386.1 GCA_021784375.1 Actinomycetes bacterium
TCGGCCCCATCGGTGTGCGCGCCCACCTCGCTCCCTTCCTGCCTTCGCATCCCATTCACCCCGAATGCGGTCCGGTTGGTCGTGGGGTGGAGGACGGCGGCATCGGTCCCGTCAGCGGCGCGCCCTAGGGGAGCGCCGGCGTGCTGCAGATCCCGTACGCCTACATCGGCATGATGGGTGCGCAGGGCCTGCGTGAGGCAACGCGAGCTGCCATCGTGAGTGCCAACTACATCGCCAAGCGCCTCGATGAGCATTTCCCCGTGCTCTACAAGGGTGAATCCGGTCTGGTTGCGCACGAATGCATCATTGATGTGCGCCCGCTCACGCACGATTCCGGCGTCACGGTGGACGACATCGCCAAGCGCCTCATGGACGCCGGTTTCCACGCCCCCACCATGTCCTTCCCGGTCGCGGGCACGCTCATGATCGAGCCCACCGAGAGCGAGCCTATGGCGGAGATCGAGCGCTTCATCGAGGCCATGATCGCCATCCGCAAGGAGATCCAGGACGTCATCGAGGGGCGCATTGCGGTTGACGATTCACCGCTGCGCCACGCACCGCACACCGCGCGTGCGCTGCTCGGTGAGTGGGATCGCAAGTACACGCGCGAGCAGGGTGCCTACCCGACCGGTCCCATGGGACCCAATTCGCTCAAGTACTTCCCGCCCGTAGGACGTATCGACGGCGCCTACGGCGATCGCAATCTGGTGTGCACCTGCCCCGAGCCCGCGGCCTACGCGGACTGAGGGCGGCTACACCTCTTCAGCGAAGGGCGGGTTGCAGCCGCGGCGAGTGCAGTTGATCGCCGCGGCGCGGCCCGCCTTCGTCACGATGGCGCGCAGTGCGTCCGTGTCATGCGCGAGTTCGCGCAGGCTGCGCGCCTGCGTCTCCAACAAGGTGCCCCGGATCAGCCAGGCCATGAAGGTGTCACCGGCACCGACGGTGTCCGCCACCTCGATGCGCTCGCCGGGAACCTCGCACACCATGGCGCCATCGACGAACACGGCGGATCCGTTGGCGCCTCGCGTCATCACCACGAAGCCGGCCGCTTTGGACCAGGCGGCAGCTTGATCGTCCTCGGTGACAGTGGGGGAGAGCCAACGCAGGTCCTCGTCCGAGACCTTGATGAAGTCCGCGACCCGGCACCACGCTGCTACGCCGTCACGCATTTCACGGGCGGCCTGCTCGGTCTGCGCGGCGGCGGGTCGCGCGTTGGGATCGAAGGCGATGAGGGGCCGGGGTGAGAGCCCCGTGAGCCAGGCACGAGTGCGCGGACCGCCCGGGCTGCGCACCGAGGCGATGGAACCGACCAGCACGACGCCCGTGCCCTCAGGCAGGGGAGTGGCGAGCTCCTCGGCCGTCCACTGCCAGTCCGCCGCACCCTCGAGGCGGAAGACGTAGGCCGGCTGCCCATCGGCTGCCAGACGCACCTCGACGATTGATGCCGGATCGTCGACATCGGGGGAGGCGCTCAGGTCCAGGTGCTCGGCTTGGTTGTGGGCTCGCAGTATGCGCCCGGCTGCATCTCGGGAGAAGCGGGCGCGCAGCGCCGTATCCACCCCGGAGCGTTGCAGCGCAATGGCCGTATTGCTGGCTGAACCGCCCACCACATCAATGACGCTGCCATCGGCCTGGAAGAAGCGGTCGATGACGACCTCGCCGACAACTGTCGCCTTCATGCTGTGCTCCACTTCGCGGTTCGGAAACCGGTCCTAGGCTAATCGCAGCAAAGGAGCACACGTGGCAGTCACGATTCGAGATGTAGCGCAACAAGCTGAGGTGTCGGTCGCGACGGTGTCGCGGGCGTTGCGCGATCATCCGTCCATCTCGGAGCGCACGAAGCGTCACGTGGTGGACGTCGCCAATGCCATGGGCTACGTGCTGCCCGTCCGCAACGCCCCGGCACGCATGGAGAACTCCCGCCCACGGGTTGCGCTCATCGTGCCTTTCGTGGGTCGTTGGTATTTCGCCCGCGTGCTGGAGGGCGCCGAGCGCGTGATGCACGATCGCGGCATCGATCTGGTGGTGTCCAGGCCCGTTGACAGTCAGGGCCGGCGCCGTGCCCTCGCCGAGCACCTGCAGGATCTGGGCGTGAACGGGGCCATCGCCGTCTCCATGCCACTGTCGGACATCGACCTCGATGCACTGGAACGCGTCGGCATCCCCATCGTCATGATCGGTGTCGACAATCCCAAGGTTTCCAATGTGCGGATCGACGACGTCGAGGCGGGCCTGGTGGCCACCCGTCACCTCTTGGAGCTGGGCCACGAACGCATCGGCCTGGTGAGCGAAGGCCCCTTCGAACCGTGGAGTTTCACGGCCACCAGAGATCGTCGTATCGGTTTCCTCAAGGCCTTCGAGGAAGCTGGGGTGCGGTGGGATCCCAGCCTTGAGGTGCACGCGGACTTCACGGCACGGGGCGCCGAGAGCGCCGTAGAACGCCTCTTCGCGATGATCAACTCGCCCACCGCCATCGTCGCGCAAAGCGATGAGATGGCGTACGGCGTCATGTCCGCCGCCCGCAGGCACGGTCTGCAGGTGCCCACCGACCTCTCCATCATCGGCATCGACGACCATGAGGTGGCATCGGCGTGGGATCTCACGACGGTTGCGCAGCCCGTCGACACGCTGGGCGAACTGGCGGCTTGGCAGATCGCATCCCGCATCACCGGTGACGTCAGCGATGCCAAGCAGTTGGTGCTGCCGATCACCCTGATCGAGCGCGGATCCACGGCACGCTGGAACGGCTGAGCGGGGCGCCAGTCCCGCGGCCAAGGCGTTTCTGCCGAGGCGGGCTAACGCCGATAAGGCACATTATGCCACTTGGAGGATTCCGGTACTCCCGACTGGCCGCCCGTGGACGGTCCCCCGTAGCGCGCTGATCGCTGCCGATAGGCCAGGCCCATGACCGCGACGGTGTGCGTCGCGCCTTGCAAACGGTCGCTCCTGCCAGGTGCGATG
>JAJXSV010000043.1 GCA_021784375.1 Actinomycetes bacterium
TCGCTGCGCTGCAGCCAGAAGCGCTCCACCTGACGGCTGAAGCTGCCGTGCGCATGATGGCTCTTGCCATGCACGTCGTTGCCGATGGCGCCGCCCACCGTCACCTGCTCGGTGCCGGGCACCACAGCAAGGCGCCAGCCGCGGGGGATGAAGGTGTTGCTGATGTCGGCCAGGGTGACGCCGGCGCCACAGGTGAGGAGGCCGTTGGATTCGTCGAAGGAGATGAACTGCGATAGGCCCTGCATGCGGATGACGCGTCCGCCGGGGTTCAGGCACACGTCACCGTAGCTGCGGCCCAGGCCGTACGCGATGCTCGTACGCGCGCCCTGCATGGCGGGGAGGACCTGGGACTGCTCGAAGACGTCGACGACATCGTGCTCGTCGTTGCTGAGCATCCCCCACGAGGAAATCTTCACGGCACCCATCCCAGCGTTGCGACGACGATGATCGCGACGAACGCAAGTGCCGCGATGAAGCTCGAGCGATCGGTGAGGGCGAAGATGACGGGGTCATCATGCATCTCACCGCGATTGGTCTTGAGCCAGATCCAACTCACCCAGTAGACGGCAACCGGCAGTACGGCCCACAGGATCTCGGGCTCCGCATAGAGCGCGTGTGAGCGATTGCTGTTGATGTACAAGGCCAGGACCACAGTTGCGGAGAAGCCGGCGGCCACGCCGAGCAGCTGCACGAGCATGGCGTCGGAGGTGCGGTAGCCGCGTCCCGCGATCTGCAGCTTGGCGTCCACATCGCCGTCGTCATCGGTGATCTCGGAGGTGAGCTCGGCGTAGCGCTTCACGAAGGCGAGTGACAGGAAGAGGAACACGGCGAAAGCCACGATCCAGTACGAGAGCGGGGTGTCGCTCGCTCGGCCGCCGGCGAAGATGCGGATCGTGTAGAGGGTGGCCAGGACGATGGCGTCGACGAGCACCAGGCGCTTGAGCCCGAAGGTGTAGGCGGTGGTGACGACGAGGTACACGCCGAGCCAGATGAGGAAGTGCAGGTTGATGAAGTAGCCGAGAAAGGTAGCGACGACGAGGAGCAGTGGAGCGGCGACGTAGCCGGCTCGCACCGGGATGGCGCCCGATGCGAAGGGGCGGTTCCGCTTCGTTGGGTGCTGGCGGTCGTTCTCGAGGTCCATGATGTCGTTGGCGATGTACACGGCGGAGGCGAGCAACGAGAAGGCCAGGAAGCCGAGGGCGGCGTGCCAAATGGCGTGGAGGTCGGTGAACTGGTGGGCGGCCATGAGGGGCACGAAGAGGAGCACGTTCTTCGCCCACTGGTGCATGCGCAACATGCGCAGCCACGGAGATGGGGCGCTCGGCACGGCCTGCATATGGTGCCTTCCAACCCGGGGACGTTCTGCCGCAAGCGTACTTGCGAGGGTTGCGGACGAGCGCAGGTGAGCGGTTCCCCCGCGTAAGAAGCGCGTGCAGCATCAGCGCCTGAGCGCCGGCCCGCTTGCGGGTTACTTGGTGGGCGAGCAGGCGGCCACGGTGGTGAGGGCCATCGGCTCGGCCTTGCCGTAGAGCCAGCCCTGACCATGCGACCAGCCCTGGGCGCCCAGGATGTTCGCGACCTCCTGGCTTTCCACGCCCTCCGCCACGGTGTCGAGGTCGAGGCTCTTGGCGAGCGCCAGCAGGCCGTGGGCCAGGCGCGTGCTCGTCTCGTCGCCGGAGTGCATGCCCTTGGTGAAGGACATGTCGAGCTTGATGCCGTCGACGGGGAGTTCGCCGAGGTGCGTGAGCGAGGAGTAGCCGGTGCCGAAGTCGTCGAAGTACCACTGCGCGCCACCGATGCCGAGCCGGAGCATGGCGGCCCGGATGACATCGAGGTCGGTCGGCAGCGCGGTCTCGGTGACCTCGAGGTGCAGGCGCCGGAGGTCGACGCAGGAGGCGTCGATGAGCTCGCAGGCGCGTGTGATGAAATCAGCGCGCGTGAGCGAGGCGGGTGACACGTTCACGGAGACGAAGTGGTCCTCGGGGAGATCGGTGAGCAGCGCGAGCGACTGCCCGAGGACGAGGATGTCGATCTCCGTGATGAGCGATGCGACCTCGGCGACCGGGATGAATGCACTCGGCGACACGAAGAGGCCCTCACTCGTGATCCAGCGGCTCAGTGCCTCGTAGCCGACGACGCGGCCGTCGGTGAAGTCGACGATGGGCTGGTACCAGGCCCGGATCTCGTCGGTGGCAAGCGCGCGTCGCAGCGCCTCCTCGAGTTCCAGGCGCGCCATGGCCTCGCGCGCCAGGTCAGCCGCCGCGAACTCGACGCGATCGCCGCCATTGTCCTTGGCCCGGCGCACTGCGAGCGTGACGTTCTGCAGGACTTCCTCGGCGTTGGTGCTCGCGTCCGCGTACGCCACGCCGATGGAGACGGTGGGTTGGATGACGTGGTTCATGGCGAGCACCGGGTCGGCCACCGTGCGCCGCAGGGTGTGTGCGAATTCCGCGTGCTCGCCGAAGGCATCCATGTCCGGCAGCAGGGCCACGAAGGCAGCCCCGGCGATGCGCACGACGTTCGCGCTGTTGCCGACCAGTTCAATGACCCGGGCGGCGACGGCCTCGAGCACGAGGTCACCTGCGGCCAGGGAGAGGGCCTCGTTCACGCGGTCGAGGTCGTCGACGTCGACCCGGAGCACCACCATGCTGGCGTCCGGCGTGGGAAGTTCCTCGAGGAGCGTCCGCAGCCGTGCCAGCGCGATCTCACGGCCGGAGCGATCGCTGAGCTGGCTGGCGTGCGTCGCGATGCTGGCCGTGGGGTGGAGCTGGTAGCCGAAGTGACCGGCGATGGCGCGCACCCAACGGGGCGCCTCGACCGCGGCAGGATGCGTGGCCGGCGCGGCGCAACTATCCGTGCACGGCTGGATCACCGTGGACGATCCCCCGCTCAGACCTCGTCCGTTGAGCGAGCCGCGACCCATGGGAGGGAACGCGATGCCGAATGCCATGGCGTCCTCCTTGGGGGGTGCGGGGGCTACAACGTCGCAAGTGGAGCGTCAGGCTCGGTTAGCAGCAGTAGTTGCCGATGAGCGCGTTGCTCTTCATGTTGGCTGCGGAGGCGGCACCGGCGGTGGCCATGGGCAGCACGGCGACAGCGAGGACGGTGGCGATTGCGAGGATCTTCTTCGACATGATCTGCTCCCTGGGGAAGTTTGGTGGCGCCAGCGTACTAACTGAGTGGCGAACATTGTCAAGAGCAGTTAGGTCAACTTACTATGACGGCATGCTGCTATCCGAAGGTCTAGGCGCCCGCCTGCGGGACGCCCGGCTCGCCATGGGTCTCACGCAGACCCAAGCCGCCGAGGGCATCATCACGGGCGCATTCCTGTCGCTCATCGAATCCGGGCAACGCACCCCCAGTCCGAAGGTGGCCGCAGCTCTCGCAGCGCGGCTGCGTCTGCACCTCGATGAGGAGCCCCCGCAGACCGCGGAAGCGGTGGCCGTGCTGGGCGTTGAGGTGGCGCTGCGCTTGGGCGATCGCGACTCCGCGAGCGAGCAATTGCAGCGAATTCCTGCCACCTCTCCCAAGCGTTGGCTCTACGAGGGCCTGATCGCGGAGCAGTGTGGTGACTTCGATGCAGCCCTGCGCTTCCTGGACGCGGCAGCCAACTCACCGGGCCTGCCCGGCGATGTTCGTCTTCGCGCGAAGGTTGCGCTGTGCCGTTGCAGCCGTGATGCAGGCGACCTCTTCCGTTCCATCGAGATCGGTGAGCGCACGCTCTCTGAGATCCACTCGGACCCGAAGGCGGATCCCGATGTGGTCGCCGAGCTTCGTGCCACCTTGTCGGGCACCTACTGCGAAACCGGCGACCTCCACCGCGCGCATGAACTCACAGCGGGTTGGCACGATGTCGGCGAGAACGATGCCTGGACGCTGGCCATGCGTCGGTGGTCACGTTCGATGGTGCTGCAGACCGCCGGCGAATTCGCCGAAGCACGCGCACTGGCCTTCGAAGCGTTGGAGTTCCTGAAGTCGCTCGATCGCCCGCGCGCCACAGCACTCCTGCGCGATACGGCCGCTTGGATCGCGATGCAGTCGCCGACATTCGACGTCGCGGAAGTGGATTTCATGCTGCGCAGTAGCGAACGCGTGTTCCGCGACACGCACGCGCCGCTAGATCTCGCGGTCACGCTTAGTTCCCGCGCGGAGTTGGCGGTTCGTACAAATGACCTGAAGACAGCCGTAGCTGTCATCGAGGAAGCGCTTCAGCTTTCCGAGACTGAGGATTCGGGCCGTCGTGCGCGTCTCTCAGCGATTGCCGCCCAGGTGTACGCGGCGGCCGGCCAGGTGAACCAAGCCATGCAGTTGCTTCGCGTTGCGCGTGAACTGCTTGAGAACGCAGGTGCAAAGCGCTCGGCCGCGACCACGTGGCGCCATATGGCGCAGACCTATGAAGACCTGGGTGAACTCGATCTCACGGTGGCGTGTCTCAAGGCGGCCACCGATCTGCTCGGCCTGCAGCCTCCTCTGCAGACGCCGGTGGAACGCGAGGTCGTGGCCACTTCGGCGCCGCCGGTGACGGAGGCGGCGAAGCAGTAATGCAAGACCGCAAGACGGCAGTACAGACGGGGGGTTTGGAGGGGAATATCGTGACGCGCTATGTGACCCGGTACATGGTCGATGGGGTTCGCCGCGAACGTTCCAGCGATGGCACACACGTGCACATCGTCGGTATGTACGTGGGCGACACCTATTACCCGAGGCAACAAGTGGTTCGCAGTATCAATCTCCTGAATGAATGGGTCGCCATCGTCGGCGACATGGTTTCACCCATCGATGTCATCAGCGCGTGCCCTCACCGGAACTGCAGTGAAGCACCTTACGTGCGTTCGGTCTCGCCTGTACCGGGTACCGACTCACTCGAACTGCTGCCGGTGAGGGCCGAGGCCTCGTAACGCGGATCACGCGGGCGCTTCGCAGATGGAGGGGAAGCCATGCTGCGAAGCGCCTCGGATCACGGCGGGGCCTGACCCCCGCGGCCTCTGGCGCTACAGGTGCAGAGGTCGGAAGACGGGCTTGCTCCAGAGCTCGGGATCGCGCCAGTCGACGCCGGGGACGTCGATGTAGAGCTCGATCTCGTTGCCGTCCGGATCCTCGATGTACAGGCTGTGCGTCATGCCGTGGTCGGTGGCGCCGTTGATGCGCACGCCATTGGCCTGGATGGTGGCGAGCGCCTCGCGCAGTTCGTCATCGCTATCGCCGACCTTCAGGCCGAAGTGGTACACGCCGACGCGGCGACCCTGAGGCAGTGGTGCAGCCTGCGGGCCAACTTCGATGAGCAGCAGTTCGTGGTGTGTGCGATGCGAACTGGAGTTGAAGGCGGCCGCGGGGAAGCGCAGGCCCTCCTCGGAGTTGAGGATGGGGTCGAATCCGAGCACATCGCGGTAGAAGTGGACCGAGGTCTCGAGGTCGCGCACGTAGAGCACGAGGTGACCGAGTTCCTTGACGTTCATGTGCGACTCCCGCGGGTGCTTGGTGGGAGTGGAACGTGCGGGGCGGGTGCGGGTATTCCGCGGGAACCGCGAAGCGCCTGCGGGTGCTCGCTGAATCGCAAACGTGTGCGACATGGATGGCAGTGGTGCCCTGGCGGCGGAGTGGAGTTTTCGACAAGCTTCGTGGGAGATGCGCTACTGGTGGGTGAATCAAAATCAGACGTACCGACACGAGGTGCCGGGCGGTTACCTCTGGTCGCCCATCACACGCGCTGACGGCGCGAAGAACCACTTCTACGACACCATGATGCTCACCGAACCCGGAGACGTCGTCTTCTCGTTCTGCGACACGTTTGTCAAGGCTGTAGGCATCGTGACCCACAGAGCGGAACCTTCGGTGAAGCCCAACTTCGGTGCGGCCGGTGCCAACTGGTCTCAGTTCGGCTGGCTTGTGCAAGTGGAGTTCCAGGAACTCCCGAACCCCGTGCGTCCGAAATCACACATGCGAGTACTCGCCCCATTGCTTCCGATGAAGTACTCCCCGCTCCTCCCCAACGGAAACGGTCTCCAGAGCGTCTACCTGACTGAGGTACCTGCGGCCATGGCAAGCGCGCTCGAGAATCTGATCGGCGCACAGTTCAAGCTCGCACGAGACGACGTGCTCAAGCAAGGGGAGCCGGAGTCGCTGATCGAGGCGGAGATCGCGTCTTTGCAGGGACGCACTGACCTCGACGCGACCGAGAAACGTCAACTCGTGAACGCGCGTGTGGGGCAAGGCTTATTCAAGAACAACGTGAGACTCAATGAGCATGGGTGCCGTGTGACCGGAGTGCAGCAACTTCACCACTTGCGCGCGAGCCACATCAAGCCTTGGCGCGACTCGGATGACGCGGAGAAGTTGCACGGATGCAACGGACTTCTGCTTGCGCCGCACGTGGATCACCTGTTCGACCGAGGCTTCATCTCATTCGAAGATGCCGGTGATTTGGTGATCTCGGAGAAGATGGAACCTGACGTCCTGCGAGCTTGGGCGATCGAGGTGCCCCGAAACGTTGGCCCGTTCAATACAGAGCAGCGGCACTTCCTGGCGTATCACCGCGAGCGAGTTCTCCTCACTCAGTAAGCCGCCGGCAGCAATACACATCCGCTGCGTGACTGGACCTCATACCGATGTCAGTGGCGTTCGTCAGAATTGCTTCGACGCATCGGGGTCGCGAATGGCCGCCATGAGCTCATGCTCGCGGCGTGAAGGGAGAGCACGTGGAACTCACGGAACAGCAACGAGATCGGGCACTGGGCGTGTTCGCAGGCACGGCGTGCGGGGATGCATTGGGCGCGCCCTACGAATTCCATGGCACGGTCAACTATCCGACGCCGATCACCATGACCGGCGGGGGCGACATGGGCTGGAAGCCGGGTGAGTGGACGGATGACACGTCGATGGCCGTCATCATCGCCCAGGCGTTAGCGGAGCAGGGGACGCTCACAGCGGACGCCTTGGACGTGATCGCGGTCGGCTTCGAGCAGTGGGAGCGCACGGCACCTGACGCGGGCAACCAGACGCGTGCGGTGATGGCCGACGTGCGTGCGCACAGGGTGAGCGGCGCCAGCATGACGCGTGCGTCTCGAGTCTTCGCCGAGGGGAACCCGCGTGCTGACGGCAACGGTTCGCTCATGCGCACCGCACCCATCGTGCTCGCCTACCTCGATGACGCCGATGCCATGGTGAACGCCGCCCGCGCGGCCTCGGCCCTCACCCACGCAGCCGCCGACTCCACCGATGCCTGCGTCCTCTGGTGCTACGCGATCCACGTAGCCGTCATGGACGGCACACTCGACGGACTGCGCGCGGGACTCGAATACCTCGCACCGGAGCGACGCGCGGTCTGGCGCGAACGCATCGACGCGGCCGAGGGGGCCGAGCCGTGGGACTTCCCGAGGAACGGCTGGGTCGTCGAGGCCCTGCAGGCGGCCTGGGCCTCGATCACCTGCAAGCGCACGCATGAGGGCGTCGACGGGCTGAACACCTTCGCCCGCGGCCTCGATCACGCAGTGCGTTGCGGTGGCGACACCGACACCGTCTCGGCGATCGCGGGCGGCCTGCTGGGCGGCCTGCACGGTCTCTCCGGGATCCCGACCGCATGGACCGACGTCGTCCACGGTTGGCCGGGGCTGCGTGCGTCGGACCTCGTCGCGCTGAGCGAGCGCATCATCGGTCGCTGAACGAGGCAGTGCCCCGAGCACCAGGCCCGGGGCACCGTCGTTCGCGGTGGTTACTTCACGAGGTCCCACACATTGTCACCGCGCAGGACCGCGTCGGAGCCACCGTCGATGTAGATGGTCTGGCCCGTGACGTGCGTGTTCTCCTTGCTCGCCAACCAGATGAGCAGCGGTGCGACCTCCTGCGCCTTCATGTAGTAGTGCAGCGGCATGGGCACGACCTGGTCGAGGTAGGCGCGCGCTTCCGCCGACGCGATCATGTCGGCCACCATTGGCGTCTTGACGATGCCGGGGCCGATGGCGTTGAGCGGGATGCCCGCGCCGGCCCATTGCTCCTTGATGCACTCGCGCCGGACCCAGCGGCTGATGGCGCGCTTGGTGGAGCCATAGATGAGGTTCTCCAGGCCGCCGCCCTGGTCGACCAAGTGCTGCGCGCGGGCCAGAGCCCAGGCCTCGTTGTCATGGACGCACATGTTCTCGACGAGTTCCCGGTCGTTGTCCTGCAGGGACGCCATCGAGCTGATGACGACCGCGCGCGCCGTCTTCGACTTGGCGAGCGTGGGCTGGATGGCGTTGAGGAACTCCGTCATGCCGAAGTAGTTGACGGACACCGTCTTGGCGATGGGTAGGGCGAGACCGGCGCAGCAGATGACCGCGTCGACCCTGCCCCTCGCGGCCTTGACCGCAGCCGCGACGGCATCGAGTCGGCCCTGTGGTGTGCTGAGGTCTGCGATGACGTCGGCCTTCTTGAGGTCGACCCCGATGACGTTGGCGCCACTCTTCTGCAGCATCTTGGTGGTGGCGAGGCCGATGCCCGAGCCGGCACCGGTGATGACATATGTGCGAGCCATGGACCCTCCGATCACATGCGCCGGCTGCGCGCCGACTCACTCACGCTATGGCGGCAATCGTGGCAACGGATGGGGCTAAGGGCGGTGGAGAGGGCGCTGCAACACGGCCGTTCGTTCGTGGGCGGGCTAGCGGAGGACGACGACGTCGGCGCGGGTGATCGTGTAGCGGACGTCGGCGTCGAGTTCGGCGCCGATCGCCGGCGGGGTAACCGATGCCGGCAGCCAGAGCATCGACACATGCTGGTGTGGCGGCTCGACGAACCACAGTGGTCGGCGGTTCCACGAGAAGGGCGACCGGGCCCGGCCGAACGCGTCGAGTACACCGATCGCCAGGCTGATGACGCGCTGGCGCATGCTCGTTGCCGGTGACGGCGCGGAGAGGGCGATGCCATGCGAGGTCCCGCCGGCGACCACCAGCACGTAGCCGTCTCGGCGGGTCTTGCGCCGCTGGTAGCCGATGGATGTCCCCTTCTGCACGCGGTTGGCCGCGAGCACGGTGCCGTGCGGGTGCAGTGCGCCGCGCAGGCCCAGCCAGAGTGCCGTCCCCACCCGCAGGCTCACGCGCAGATTCGGCTTGTGACGCCGCAGGATCTCCACGCTGGCAGCGTCCAGGTGGCTCACCAGCAGGTGCACGTTGTCGTCGCCGATGTCGTCGACCAGTTGCAGGATCTCGTCGTACTCCGCGGCCGAGGGCCTCAGCGGGAGGTGCACGGTCAGGCCGAGCAGTCGCAGTCGCCCCTCGCTCTGGGCCTGGCCCGCCCAGTCCCACGCTTCGCGCAAGGCGGAGCCACTGAGGCCGAAACGGTGCATCGACGTGCCCGCTTCGATGATGACCCGTGCGTCGGGTTGGGTGTCGAGGACGAAGTCCAAGCCCTCGGGCGAGGCGACCGTGCGGATGAGCCGTCCGTCGAGCCCGGCATCGATGTGCTGGCACCAGGCCGCGGACGCCACCTCGTCGCGCGGGTCGATGGGTTCGAGTACCACCACGTCGCCGGCGAATGCGTCGACGATCGATGCCACCTCGTGGATGGACCCGACGGCGATGGCGTGCACCCCCAGGCGCGCGGCTTCGCGGGCGAGCAGTTCCTGGCCCAGGCCGTAGCCGTTGCCCTTGATGACGGGGATGAGGGCCGCGTCGGCCGCGTACACGCGATCCCGGAAGGCGTCGCAGTGGCCGCGCCAGGCGGCGGCGTCAACAGAGATCCCGAACGTCACGGGCCAACGCTACTTGGGCCCATGGTGCCGCTTGTTCGCCACATCGACGTCGAGCGCTGGTCTGGTGGACATCCTGAGGTGGCTCCGCGGTCAGCCGCGGAAGTAGTGGCCGGATTCGAGGTCGGCGAGCAGGCCCGGCTGCGTCGGGTTCCAGCCCGTGAGCTCGCGCGTGCGGGCACTCGACACCGGGCTGTCCAGCCCGATCAGGCCAGCCAGGAAGGTGAAGTGCCCGCCAGCATCATCGGGTGCCACGGAGACGAGCGGGATGTCGAGTTGCCTGGCGATGACGGCGGCGACATCGCCGATGCGCACACCCTCCTCGGCGACGGCATGCAGCGTGGATCCGGCGGGCGCATGCTCGAGGGCGAGGCGGAAGAGCTTGGCCGCATCGAGTCGATGGGTCGCGGGCCAACGGTTGCTTCCGTCGCCCAGGTAGCCGGAGACGCCGGCGGCCCGTGCGATTCCGACGATCGACGCCATGAACCCTTGGTCGCCCGGACCGTGGCAGGTGGGTGCCAGGCGCACGACCGCTGAGCGGATGCCCCGGTCCGCGAGGGACAGTGTGAACTCGGCGTTGGCCCGACGTGCTTCAGGTCCGGCCTGCGCGGGTGTCGGGTTGGGGTTCACCGTGTGGCCGTCCAGCTCGGTCGGGATGGCGCCGGCCGTGTTCGCCGTCAGGCCCACGACACCGGATGCGATGACCAGCGGCGAGCCGGAGCCGGAGAGCGCGTCACCGAAGGCCTCGATGGCGCGACGATCCGACTGCGCCGCCTCGACGAAACCACCGGAGAACGCGATGTCATGACGGAAGGCGAGGTGGATGACGCCATCGGCGGCGGCGGCCGCAGCCCGGAGCACGTCCACGTCGTCGATGCTCCCGCGCACGACCTGCGCACCCATGACCCGCAGCGCGGCGGCCGCGTCATCCGAGCGTGCGAGGCCGACCACGTCGTGGCCGGCGTTGATGAGATCGGGGACGACGGCAGTTCCTATCCAGCCCGACGCCCCGGTGACGAAGATCTTCATGCGGTCCCCCATTGATTGTCGCTGCTTAGCGTGGCACGCGGGCGCACCGTCCGCTTGAACGCCACGTCAACGCCGCGCAAGCCCGCCTGCACCCCTCGGTTGTTCACGCGCCGCCCGGAAAGCGGGTGGTTTGTGAACAACCCGAAAAGGGAGGGGCCAGTGTCGGACGGAGTGTCGGGCGGGCGCGAGGGGGCTACTTGCGCTTCAGGTACAGGTCGAAGACGCGGGCCAGCATGGGCTGCACCGCGAAGTCGAACTCGCCGAGCAATTCCACGGCTTCCCCGCCCGTGCCGAGCTTGAAGCGGATGAGCCCGAACAGCGGGTCTTCCTCGTCGAGCGTGTCGCTGATGCCGCGCAGGTCGTAGGTGTGTGCGCCCTCGGCGAGGGCGTCGAGCAACATGCGCCATTGCATGGCGTTGGACGGTCGCGCGTCGCGGTCGGCCGTCGTCGAGGCACCGTAGGAGTACCAGGCATGTGCGCCCACGCGCACGTAGATCGCCGCAGCGCCGGGCCTGGTCGAGTCGGGCACGTGGGCGATGTACAGCCGCAGGTGATCACCGAGGGCGTCCCACATGCGCTGGAAGTACGAGAGCGGACGCGGGGTGAAGTGGTCGCGGCGCGCGGTCTCCACGTAGACCTCGTGGAAGGCAGCAAGGTCGTCGCGCGTGCCGATCCGCACGGTGACGCCGGCCTTCTCCGCCTTCTTCACATTGCGCCGCCACAACTGGTTCATGTTCGCGAGCAGCGACTCCTCGCTCTGGCCGCGCAAGTCCACCTGGAACACGTAGCGGGGCTGCACGTCGCCGAAACCGGTGGCTGCGCCGCGTTGCTGCCAACCGGTGGCGAGCAGCCAGTCCCGGATGCCGAGCGCATGCTCGTTGACGTGTGTGGGTGTGACATGGCGCAGACGCACCCCGGGCCCGACCGCTGCCTTGAGCGTGCTGTTGTCCCAGGTGCGTGCCACGACGGTGACGCCGATCTTCAAGGAGAACGCACCCCCGTCGCGGACATGCGCGATGAGGGGGACGAGCCAGTCGTCAACCGGGCGGCCGGACAGCCAGTCCACGTCCGGGCCCTCCGGCAGGTAGGCGAGCGCCTTCTTCAGTTTGGGGATCCAGCGATACAGGACGAGGCCCGCGCCGACAAGCGTGTCGCCATCGAACCAACCCAGCGACTCGTGCGTCCACTCGCGCTTGACCTCGGCCCAGCTGGGGAGTTGCAGGAAGGAGCAGGTGCGGGTGGCCGCCCACTGCTCGTGCAGTTCGCGGCTGATGGGGCGGACGGTGAGGGACGGTGTGGGACGCGCCTCCTTGGGCACGGGGCGGGGCTTCGGGGACTTGGGCGGCCTGGCGGACTTGGCAACCAAGGGGGTCGGCGGGTCGGTCGGCACGGCAGCGCTGCGCTTGGCGGTCTGTTCGCTCATGCGAGGTCCACCACCACGGGTGCGTGGTCGCTGGCGCCCTTGCCCTTGCGCTCCTCGCGGTCGATCCAGGCATCCTGCACACGCTCGTGGAACGCGCGGTTGGCCATGATGAGGTCGATGCGCATGCCCATGCCCTTCTGGAAGGCGAGCTGGCGGTAGTCCCAGTAGGTGTACGGCTTGCCCTTGAGCGAGCGGGGCTGGACCTCGCGCAGGCCGACCTCGGTGAGCGCAGTCAGCGTCGCACGCTCCTCGGGGGTGACGTGCGTGGAGCCGACGAAGACGGCCGGGTCCCACACGTCGTCGTCCGTCGGTGCGATGTTGAAGTCGCCGATGACGGCGTAGGGCATGGTGGTGGCCTCCGCAGCAACCGTCTCCTTGAGGCGGCCGAGCCACTGCAGCTTGTAGGTGAAGTGGTCGTGCTCGAGTTCGCGGCCGTTGGGAACGTAGACGCTCCAGACGCGGACGCCGCCGATGGTGCCGCCGATCGCGCGTGGCTCGATGCTGCCCTCATACTCCGGCTGTCCCGCCAGGTTGCGCACTACGTCCGTCATGGGCGACCTGGAGAGCAGCGCGACGCCGTTCCAGCGACCATCACCGAGGGCCTCCACGTGGTAGCCGAGGGCCTCCACGGGACCGCGGGGGAAGGCGTCGGACGTGCACTTGAGTTCCTGCAGCGCGAGGACATCGGGCTGATGAGCCTCCAGCCATGCGGCCACCCGATCTATCCGGGCGCCGATGGAGTTGACGTTCCACGTCACGATCCGCACGGGGAAACAGTAGGCGACGGGCAGGGGACGGGCTTCCGCGCTTACGCCGTCCATACGGCGACCACGGGCCCTGCCACGCCGTTGCGACACGGCTTCGGCTGACCGGGGCCCGCTCTGTGCACGGGACACGCCGTGGAATCCTGCCTTGACCCACCGAGACCCGATTCGTGACCGGGCACGCACCAGGGGGCGTGGGAAGTGCCTGTGAGGCCCGCTCGCAGCGAATGTGCGGGAAGATTCGCCCCCTACCGCTCGTTACTGCGGGCAGAACGGGTGTCGGTCCTGCGGATTAGGCTCCCTTGTACGAGGTTAGGAGTGGCGATGTTCGAGCGGTTTACCGACCGGGCCCGACGTGTGGTGGTGCTTGCCCAGGA
>JAJXSV010000044.1 GCA_021784375.1 Actinomycetes bacterium
CCTTGATTCACAAGGGGATCTCGGAATTCACAAAGCGCGCCCGGTAGGATTCGAACCTGCAACCTTCTGATCCGTAGTCAGATGCTCTATCCGTTGAGCTACGGGCGCTCTAGGTGCGGGGGGTAGGTTACCGACGATGCGCCGGTCTGGCGAATCGGCGGGTTCGCGGAAGTTGCGTCAGCATACCCCCGGGGGTATGCTTCAGCTCGTAACCGAATGAAGGAGAACCCCATGTGCAGCCGCGCTATTTGCCCTGTTTGCGGTAAGTACACCTGGAGCGGGTGTGGCAACCACATCCAGCAGGCCCTCGCAGGCATCCCGCAGGACAAGCTCTGCAGCTGCTGATCCCGCCACGGAGTTCGCAATGGGCCGACCGCAAGGTCGGTCCATTGCTGTGTTCCCCGCCGGAATTCATCGAACCCAAACGCGCGGACGACTCCGCCGCAAAGTCGGCGCGGCAGACTGCCGCCCATGGCTGAATCGCAACCCACCCGCCGAAACGTCCTCATCGGCCTGTGCGCCCTGACAGCCGCCGGACTCACCGGCCTCACCCAATTGACCCCCGCGGAAGCCGCGGCTGCCGTCAAGGTTCGTGCTGACGGCAAAGTCGACGTCCGGCTCGCGTCACTGCGGAAGAACGGCGCGGTCGTCGCCCTCCCCAGCCTCACCGGGGCACTGGTGCGGGTCAGCCCGAGGAAGTTCGTCGCCTACGACCTTCACTGCACGCACATGGGCGTGCCCATCGACGCGTCCGGCGCCCACTGGGTGTGCCCCGCACACGGCTCCATGTACGACCCCAAGTCCGGTCATGTGCTCCGTGGCCCGGCACGTTCACCACTCGCCAAGCTGCCGCTGCGGATCAAAGCCGGCATTGCCACCATCGGCTGATCCCACCCAGGACGAAGGCGCGTCACCCCCTGCACGGGAGGGCGCGCCTTCTGCATGCGGAGGACACGAAAGCCGCCGCAATCGGCGAAAGATCTGGCGGAGGCGGAGGGATTTGAACCCTCGATGGGATTTAAGCCCCAAACCGCATTAGCAGTGCGGCGCCATAGACCGGACTAGGCGACGCCTCCCCGCTGCCGAGGCAGCGGGGAGAAGATTACACGGCGCAGCCGGTCGCTTGGCGAACTGCCCGTCGGGCGCCTGCGGCCACCTTGTCGGGTCCCGATCTCGCAGGGACGGGCCGGAGCCGTATGGCGCTGGGCTGGCGTCAGTGCAGGTACTGGGCGAGCACGCCGCCGGCAATCGCCACGAGCAGGATCCCGGCGGTCCACCACCACCAGGCACGACGGCGTCGCCGACGGACGGCCGGGCTCCGGCGCAGGTCCGGGAGGGGCGACCCAGGGGCGCGCCAAGGTTCCGGATCGACCTCCTTGCCCGCTGCCTCCTCGATCACCCACTTCGGGATGCGGCCCGTGGGCGAGCGCGGCAGGTCATCGGGCACGCTCGTCCGCTTGACCCGCTTGTCCATGGGGACATGGTAAGCGGCCGTGGATCTGGCCATCCCCCGCCGTTTGTGTCCGTTCGGTCAGGCTTGGCTTCGGGCGGAACCGGCGGACTGCACCGTCCCCCACATGCAACGAGCCCCGAGTCTCTGACTCGGGGCCCATGAGCGGAGAGAGTGGGATTTGAACCCACGGACACTTGCGTGTCAACGGTTTTCAAGACCGTCTCCTTCGGCCGCTCGGACACCTCTCCTCGGCCGACCGCAACCCGAGGGCGACGGCTGGACGTGCGCAGTCTGCCAGCGCGCGCCACACCACATCAATTCTCGGCGCTACGGACCAGCGACTACCGCCTTCCTGCCGGTTGTCCACCGAGCCGACCCCAGCGCAGTTCTGGTGAACGGTCGGGAAGCAGGGCGGGAAAGGACAAGCGGCCCCGCCTCTGCACTGGCGGGGCCGCTTGGTTCGGGTGCTACTTGACCGCGCCGGAGGTGAGACCGGAGACGAAGTAGCGCTGCAGGCTGAAGAACACGAGCAGGGGCACGCTCATGGAGATGAACGATCCCGCGGCCACGCTCTGCCAGCCCTCCTGGAACTGGCCCAGCATGGTGAGCAGCTTGTAGGTGAGCACCGGATGCTGCTGTCCGATGAACACGAAGGCCACCAGGTAGTCGTTCCAGACCCACAGGAACTGGAAGATGGCGAAGGACGCCAGCGCGGGCACCGAGATCGGCAGCACGAGGCGCCAGAAGATCTTGAAGTGCTCGGCACCGTCGACACGGGCGGCCTCGATGAGTGAGGTCGGGATCGTCATCATGTAGTTGCGGAGGATGTACACCGCCAACGGCATGGCGAAGGCGGAGTGCACCATCCACGCGGCTGGATAGTTGCCGGAGATCGTGATGTGCAGGTCCTTACCGACGGCGAGGAACATCTTGAGGATCGGGACGAGCGCCGCCTGGATCGGCACGACGAGCAGGCCGATGATCACCGCGAAGAAGAACTCACGGCCCTTGAAGCGCATGAAGGTGAAGCCATACGCCGCGTAGGCGGCGAACAGCAGCGGCAGCACCGTCGCGGGAATGGTGACGGCAGCGGTGGAGATGAAGGCCGCCCCGATGCCCGACTCCGACAGCACCTTGTGGAACGCCTCCACGTTCCACGCCTGCGTCAAGGGATGGATGAAGGCGTTCCACCATCCCGTGGTCTCGGCAGCGGTGCGTTCGCGGAAGGAGGTGATGAGGAGGGCCACCGTCGGCATCAGCCACATGAGGCACAGCAGCGAGAGGATGAGGGTCGGTCCCAGCTTGGTCTTGCGTGAGAACGCAGCGAAGGTGCTCATCGCGACAACTCCATCTTCCGGTAGTGACGGATCTGGTAGACCATGACCGGCACAACCGCGGCCATGAGGACAACCACCGTGGCCATGGCCTTGCCGGTGTTGCCGTTGATGAAGTACTCGGTGTAGAAGTTCTGGGCGAGCACGTTGGTGTTGAAGTTACCGCCCGTCATGGCGAGCACGATGTCGAAGATCTTCATGGCGTTGATGAGCACGGTGATGAACACCGCGAGCACGGTGGGCCAGATCTGCGGAGTGATGATCCGGAAGAAGATCTGCATGGCGTTCGCGCCGTCGACGCGCCCCGCCTCGATGGTCTCCTCCGGAACTGCCTTGATGGCCGCGGAGAGCAGCACCATCGCGTAGCCGGCCTGCAGCCACACGAAGATGACCATGAGCAGGATGCTGTTGAACTTCAGGGTGTCGATCTGCAACCAGGCCTGCGGCTGCATCCCGAAGCGACCGATGATGGCGTTGAGCACGCCGATCTGCGTGGAGCCGGCGGGGTTGTACACGTAGATGAGGCGCCAGATCGTGGCCGCGGCCACGAAGGAGATCGCCATCGGCATGAAGATGATGGACTTGAAGATCTTCTCGCGCAGCTTGCCCACGTTGTTCGCGAACTGGGCGATGGCGAGGCCGAAGGCCACGGAGAATGCGGGGACGATGACGATCCACAACAGGTTGTTGCCCAACATGCCGCGGAAGTTCTCGTCACCGAAGATGGACTGGAAGTTCTTGAGTCCCACCCAGGTCGTGTTACCGGCGAGGTCCTCATCCATGAAGGACAGACGGATCGTCTGCAGTGCGGGGTAGACCAGGAAGAGCCCGATGAGCAGCACGACGGGGCCGATGAAGACCCAGGGCTGCAGCACCCTCAGGCCGCGCTCGGGCAGTCGCTCGACGAGGGCGTTGAACGCCCAGTAGATGAACATGGTGAACGCGATGCCGGCGACGACTGCCCCGACGGCGGTGAGTAGGTCAGACATGGAACCCCGCTATCCGTGAATCCGTGACTCCGATGGGTACTTCAAACTACTGCTGGCAGGCAGCGCCGGCGAGAGCAATCCCGCCGGCGCTGCTGCGTCTAACTCCTGGTGCGGATTACGCCTGTGACCAGGAGGCGTCGATCTTGCTGAAGGCCTGCTTCATGGATTCCTTGCCGGCAATCCAGTTCGTCAGTTCCTTCCACTCGGTCGCGTTCACCACAGCCGGCTCCTGGTCGGAACCGTCGAAGCCGAAGAGCTTCGCCGTGGCGAGCGTGGTCGCGATCGTCTTCAGGATGGGGCTGGTGTAGAGCGAGGACGGGAAGGTCCGGTGTGCCGACAGGTAGGACGGGTAGGTGGCGATGTTGCCCATCTGGCCCAGCTTGTCGGAGAGGATGAAGCTCATGACCTTGGCCGTCGCGGCGTTCGTGTTGAACGCTGCGGCGATGTCGCCACCACCGAGCACTGCGTCATGCGCGCCAGCCGGGGCCGGAAGCTTGAAGACGCCGACGTGGGTGAAGTTGCCCGCGTTGAACTCCTTCTGGATGGCATCCGGGAAGAAGGCCGTGATGAACGAGCCCTGACGCATCATGAAGCACTTCGACTTGTCGTTCGCGAACAGCGAGGCGGTGTTGCCGAAGTTGGTCGCGGCGATGGCCTTGCCACCACCGTTGACGGCGCCCTTGGACAGGATCATCTGCGTGACCTTGTTGCCGGCCTTGATGACGAGCGGCGAGTTGAACTTGAGCTTGCCCTTGTACCAGGCCTGGTACTGGGCGGCGCCGCCGTAGCGGAGCACGTACTCCTCGAGCCAGTCAGTGGCGGCCCAACCGGTCGCGCCACCGGACTCGATGCCGACGCACCAGGGGTAGCCGAGCTTCTTGGCCAGGATCTTCTTGGACAGCGCGGTCAGCTGCGCGTCGGTCTTCGGCACGGTGAGGTGGGCGGCCTTGAACGCTGCGGGGTTGTACCAGACGAGCGACTTCACGTTGGCCGAGACCGGCAGACCGTAGGTCATGCCGCCCTTGGTCGCGAGGTTCGCCCAACCGGGGACCAGGGTGCTGGTGACGGCCTTGAGGCCGGCTGCGCCGAGGACCTTGTTGAGGGGCTCGAGCACCGAGGTGTAGTCGAGCAGACCACCGGGCTGCGGCCAGATGGCGATGTCGGGTGACTGACCGGCCTTGACCTTCACGCGGATGTCGGTGTCGAACGAAGCCAAGGTGGTGAAGGTGGCCTTGATGTTGTTCTTGGCACCCCAGGTATCGAGTTCCTGCTGGAATTGCTGCGCCTGCGGACCCGTGAAACCACCGTAGATGGTCACCTGGTCGACAGCATGCGCGGGAGCTGCCACGAAGCCAAGGGTCGCGACGGAGGCCGCCGCGATCATGGCGAGCGTGCTGCGCTTCTTCATGTTGTTTCCTTTCGAGAAGTACGCCGCAAGTGAGTGGACCGGACGCAACATCAACGTTATGCCGCGGTTTCAGTGATGCCCAGAGCCGGGCAATACCCCTTTGGCAACGAATGCTCGCAACAGGAAGCACGGAGATAACGATTCGTTATCGACTCGAATCAGGGATGCAACAGTGGGTAGAGTCTTGTGAGATTTGCAAGCGTCGCGATGTCCAGGGCCTCGCCGAGTTGTTCTCGCTCCAGTCGATTCGCCAGCACGAGGAACACCTGTGCGGTGGTGATCGCATCACCCAGGGCGTGGTGCGGGTCGTGCACGGGCAACCCCAATCGCTCCGCCAGCGCCTCCAGGTCGGGCTCGCGCTGCGCGATGCGGGGTGCCAGGCCGAGCGCTCGCGACAGCGCCGCGGTGTCGATGACCGGGGCGAGCAGTTTCGCGCGATGGAGGCGCAGCAGTCGCCTGAGGAAGGCGACCTCGACCCAGGCCGCGTGTGCGACGAGCACCCGGCCGGCAAGCAGGCCGATGAGTTCGCGCGCGGCCACCCCCGGGTCCTGCGCGCGCTCGAGGTCCTGGTTGCGGATGCGATGCACGACCGACGACTGGCCGGGGATGGGCTTGGTGGGCTTGAGCAGTTCGTATCGCTGTTCGCCGGCGATCATGCGCCCATTGCGGATGAGCACCGAGCCGAAGGAGATCACGTCGTCCTCCTCGAGGTCGAGGCCGGTTGCCTCGAAGTCGAGGGCGAGCAGCTCGACGTCACGCCAGCAGGCGCCCTCGTCGACGACGGCGCGCTCGTACTCGTGGACGAAGGCGGGCCGGGAGCGGAAGGGCATCAGAGGGCCCGCGACTTCCAGTCGCTCTCGATCCGCTCCTGGACATCGCGGATGAGGCGGAACGACTGCCGTAGGTGACGGCGGGTCAGCGTGTCGAGTTCATCGGGGTTCACGAAGGACGACCCGAACAGTCCCGACTTGAGGGCCGTGATCTGGCGCTCGAGGATGAGTCCGTAGATGCCCTCGAAGGCCGACACCATGGAGTCGCGCTCGTCCACGGTGATGACGCCGTCATCGGCGGCATTGGCCAAGCGAGTCGTGGTGGACCCGCGCACGTCACCGATGACCACACCCAGCCAGCGTGCCAGGGCCGTGATCGGTTGCAGCCCGCCGGCCTTGAGGTCGATCTGGCCGCGATGCTCACCCGAAGACTGGACGACGATGCCGCGGACGAAGCCGGTGGGGGGCTTGGGGGCGAGCGCGTTCGAGAGCAGCATGGCCAGGTAGGGCATGGTGCGGGCGCGCGTGAACATGGATTCCAGCACCGCACGCCCCAAGGGCAGCGAGGTGATGGGTCGCGAGTCGGCGACGATCGACGAGAACAGCAGTGCGTTCGGCAGCGACGGCGTCTGCAGCCAATTCGCCGTGTCCGTGATCCAGGTGCGCTGGGAGCGGCAGAACAACGGACTGGTGGCGTTGGCGTTGTCGGGGCACTTGGGCAGCCCGCAACGTTCCATGAGGTCGAGCACGCGCTTCGCGTAGTCGCGCACCTCGTCGTCGACGTCCGGCACCTCGCGCTCGTCCGAGTGCACGATGGCGGTGTCCACGTCGCTGAAGGGCAGCGCCTCCTGCCGTGCCGTGGAGCCCAGCACCATCCAGGAGATCTCGGGCAGCCAGTCCGGTGCCGGGGTGAACTCGATGATGCGCCGCAGCATGACGTCGGTGACGGTGGAGAGCAGCACGCCGATCTGCGCGGCCGCCACCCCGTTGTCGAAGAGTTCGACGGCGGTGGGACGGATCATGCGCCCCGCCTCCATGAGCTGCTCCTCGGTCTCCGCGTCCTCGATGGCGCGCCGCACGATGAGCGGGTCGCGGACCTCCGCGCTCGCCATGTCGAACACGCGGATCACGCCGATGGGACGCCCGCCGTCGTCGTGGACCGCGAGGTGCCTGAAGCCCGACTGCACCATGTCGACGATCGCGGAGCCGACCGTGGTGTTGTGCGACACGGTGCGGCAGGGCGCGGACATGATGGCGCTCACCGGCGCGTCCAGCGGCACCTTCCCCGTCGCCACCTTGGCGCTGAAGTCGCCGTCCGTGACGATGCCCAGGCCCGCCGGGGAGTCGATGAGCGCCGCGGACATGCGCTCGTCGAAGATGCGCTGGGCCACCTCGCGGATGCGGTCGTCGGGCTGGGCCCAGATGATGGGCCGCATGTACTTGGACACCGGATGGTGCGAGCGCTCCACGACACCCGCACCCTGCAGCATGCGACTGCGCCCGCGGACATTGCCGTAACTGCGGAACTGCAGGCGCTCCGGGTGCTCGACCACGGTGCGCGGATCGGGGATGCGGTAGCAGAGCGTGTCCTCGGTGGCGGTGCAGGAGAACGTGGGCGGCCAGCCCGTGAACAGTGAACGGTGGCCGAAGGAGTCACCGGGGTCGAGCTCGTCGACGAGCACGCCACGATCGGAGACCGCCACGCGACCGGCACGCACCACCCACATGTGGTTGAGACGCGGCCCGTCCGCGGCGATGATGTTGGTGCCGGCGGCGAAGAACTCGACCTCGATGGTGCGGCACAGCGCGGCCAGATCATGCGCGTCGAGCGCATCGAACGGCGGCTGCGAGCCCAGGAAGTCGGTGAACTCCTTCACTGCCACTCCTCGCCCGCATCGGTTGCCCGAGTCTCTCGCACTTGCCCGCGGATGCGCAGGGGGCGTGGCGCCGAACTACGTCGAAGCGCCTCGATGGGGCGCGGAAAAGCCGGCCCGAATACCCTTGGCGCATGTCAGCCATCGGCAAGGCCCTCGAACACACGGACGCGAACCTGCGCGCGGAGATTCGCGAACTCGGCCGCCTGCTCGGCGAGACCATCGCGGGCCTCGAGGGCGAGGACGCCCTCCAACTCGTCGAGTACATCCGCAACGAGGTGCGCGAGGATCCCGAGGCGGCCACCCGCGTCCTGGAGAGCGTGAGCCTCGAGGACGCGATCCGACTGGCGCGCTCGTTCTCCATGTACTTCCACCTGGCCAACGTGGCCGAGCAGGTCTATCGGGGCCGCGAGCTGGCCACCGAGCGCGCCGAGGACGGCGGCCCACTGGCCCTGGCCGCCCGCCGCATCGCGGAGTCGGGCATGGACCCGGAGGCAGCCGCCGCGGCCATCCGCCGCATCAACGCCGAACCCGTGTTCACCGCGCATCCGACCGAGGCGGCGCGACGTTCCGTGCTCCTGAAACTGCTCCGGTTGGCCAGCGTCCTCGACACCCCGGCGTCCCCGCGTCGGGAGCGGAGGCTGCGCGAGTCGATCCACCTGCTCTGGCAGACCGACGAACTGCGCCTCGAGCGGCCCGAGGTGATGGACGAGGCGCGAAACGCCCTGCACTTCCTCGACACCATGGCCCAGGGCCCGCTCGCGCGCGTGCTCGAGGACCTGGAGGAGGCCTTCGTCGCCATCGGCGTCACCATTCCGGACGGCACCACGCCCATCACCTTCGGCTCCTGGATCGGTGGCGACCGCGACGGCAACCCCTTCGTCACGCCGGAGATCACGCTCGAGGTGCTCGCGCTCATGCGTGAGCATGCGATCGGCGACCTGCTCGTGCACCTGGACCGCCTGATCGAGGACCTCTCGATCTCCGAGCGCATCGCCACGCGCACCCGCGACAACACGCTGTGGGACTCCATCGAGCGCGACCTGCACAAGCTGCCGGAACTCGACGAGCGCTTCCTGCGCATCAACGCCGAGGAGCCGTGGCGCCTCAAGCTGCGGCTGATCCGCCAGAAGCTCGTGAACACGCGGCGACGCGTGAGCAACGAGACCTCGCACCGCGATCGTCACGACTACCTGTCCACCGAGGAGTTCGTCGCCGACCTCAACGAGGTGCTGGCCTCGCTCAGCGCCTGCGAGGGTGACGTCACCGTCTCGCACGAGGTGCTGCGTCGAGCCATCAACGTCATGGAGGCCATCGGCTTGACGCTGGCCACGCTCGATGTGCGCGAGCACTCCGCCAAGCACCAGCATGCCGTCGGCCAGCTCTTCGACCGCCTCAACGGACCCGGTTGGTACGCCACGCTCGACGCCGACGAGCGCTTCGACGTGCTCGCTGCGGAGCTCACCTCCATGCGCCCACTCGCACCGGCGCCGCCACCGCTTGACGCGGAGGGTCTCATCACCTTCAACGCCTTCCGCGCGATCGGCCGGGCCCAGGACCTCTACGGCAAGGACGTCGTCGAGAGCTACATCATCTCCATGACCAAGGGTGCGGACGACGTGCTGGCCGCTGCCGTCCTGGCACGGGAGGCCGGCCTCATCGACATCCGTGCCGAGCGCGCCAGCATCGGCGTAGTGCCGCTGCTGGAGACCGTCGACGAGTTGCGCATGGCCGGCGAGATCCTCGGACGCCTGCTCTCCGACCCGTCCTACCGCAAGATCGTGGCACTGCGCGGCGACGTGCAGGAGGTCATGCTCGGGTACTCGGATTCCAACAAGGACGCTGGAATCACCACTTCGCAATGGGAGATCCACCTGGCCCAGCGGCGCCTGCGCGATGTGGCGCGGGCGCACGGCGTCCACCTGCGGCTCTTCCACGGCCGCGGCGGCACCGTGGGCCGCGGCGGTGGTCCCGCCTACGAGGCGATCCTCGCCCAGCCCTGGGGCGTCCTCGACGGCGACATCAAGATCACGGAACAGGGCGAGGTCATCTCGGACAAGTACCTGCTCCCGACGCTCGCCCGCGAGAACCTCTCGCAGATGCTGGCCGCCGTCATCGAGAGCACGCTGCTGAACCGGGTGCCACGCCAGGACCCGCAGGACCTGCAGATCTGGGACGACGCCATGCGCGTCACTTCCAAAGCGGCCCAGGCCAAGTACCGCGAACTGGTGACCCAGCCGGACATCGCCCGCTACTTCGCGCTCTCCACGCCGATCGAGGAACTGGCCGACGTGCACATGGGCTCGCGCCCTTCGCGCCGGCCCGACACGAACGCGGGCATCGAGGGGCTGCGCGCCATCCCCTGGGTGTTCGGCTGGACGCAGTCGCGGCAGATCGTGCCCGGCTGGTTCGGCGTCGGCTCCGGCCTGCGCGCCGCCCGCGAGGCCGGCTTCGGAGAGCGCATCCACGAGATGTACCACGACTGGCACTTCTTCCGGAACTTCATCTCCAACGTGGAGATGACGCTGGCGAAGACCGACATGGACATCGCCTGGCAGTACGTGTCACGGCTGGTGCCGGCCGAACTGCATCACATCTTCGAAGCCATCAAGGCGGAGCACGAGCTCACCGTCACCGAGCTGGTCGAGATCACCCACGGCCCCACGCTGCTCGCGTCCAATCCGGCGCTCGCGGGCACGCTCGTCATCCGCGACTACTACCTGATGCCACTGCAGTACCTGCAGATCGCGCTGTTGGAGCGGGTTCGCGAGCAGCGGGCGGCGGGTGAGGTCGAGCCCACCCTGCGCCGGGCCCTGTCGCTCACCATCAACGGCATCGCCACGGGCCTGCGCAACACCGGCTGAGCGAGCGGGCGTCCTCGGTCGCCCACCGCCCGCGGTCCGCGGCGCACGATGTGCGTGTGGCCCGGCCTAGGCAGCCGGCGCAGGCACCGGGGGTCGGGTGGCCACCTGATCCAGGAAGGCATCGACGAGGGCGTGCGCGCGCTTCGTCGCGGGTTCGTCCTCGGCCCTCGTCTGCGCGATGAGCAGCGCGGTGTCGATGCCGTCGCCCGCGAGGCTGTCCTCACCACCCGGAACGGTGAGCCACTCCGCGAACACCTCACTCGTCACCTCGGGATGGAACTGCAGGGCCATGGTGCGGCCGATCGTGAAGGCCTGCGGCGCCTTCGGCGAGCGCGCGATCTCCGTCGCTCCGGGTGGCACGACGAAACGGTCATGGTGCCACTGGAACCACGGTCCCTGCCCGATGAGCTTCTCGTCGTCCGAGTGCACGACGTGCCAGCCGAACTCGCCCGAGGGGGCGGGGGCGACCGACCCGCCCAAGGCCCGGGCGATGAGCTGCGCACCGAAGCAGATGCCGAATATCGGCGTCCCCGCGGCCTGCGCGGCGCGCACCGCGGCCAACTCCGGTGCCAGCCACCGACCGATGGAGGCGTCATCCCAGGCACCCCACGCGGCGCCCATGGGAACGACCACGTCGTATGCGGTGAGGTCGGGGAACGCGGCGTCGACATTGGGCGTCAGGTAGTTCGCCGCATCCACGACCTGGAAGTACTCGACCTGGTAGCCGCGCTGCACGAATCGCTCGGCAATGGGCCCTGCGGGACTGGCGTGGTCGTGCTGGATGAACAGGGCGCGCATGGGTCACCTACGCGATCGGCTCGAACTTGGCGGTGAAGTGGCGCAGGGCCCGGGGTTGCTCGACGATGCGGTATCCGCGCAGATCCGCAGCGCGCCCCGCCACCGCCTGGCAGACTTCGATGACGTAGTCGATGTGGCTCTGCGTGTAGGTGCGGCGCGGGATGGCGAGGCGCACCAATTCCATGGCTGACTCGTGCTCGGTGCCGTCCGGGTGCATGCCGAACATCACGGTGCCGATCTCGCAGCCGCGGATGCCACCCTCCTCGTAGAGGGCCACGGCGAGTGACTGCCCCGGGTACTGCTTCGGCGGGATGTGCGGCAGCATGGCCTTGGCGTCGATGTAGACCGCGTGGCCACCGATCGGCCGCACCACGGGGATCCCCGAGGCGAACAGCGCCTCGCCCAGGTAGGCGGTCGAGCGGATGCGGTACTGCAGGTAGTCGTGGGACACCGACTCGCGGATGCCGACGGCCAGCGCCTCCAGGTCACGGCCGGCCAAGCCGCCGTAGGTCGGGAAGCCCTCGGTGAGGATGAGCATGGTGCGCGCCTCGGCTGCCATGACGTCGTCGTTCAACGCCAGCCAGCCGCCGATGTTGCCCATCGGATCCTTCTTGGCGGAGATCGTCATGCCATCCGCGTACGACGCCATCTCACGCACGATGTCCGCGACACTGCGCTCGGCCTGCCCGGCCTCACGTTCGCGGATGAACCAGGCGTTCTCGGCGTACCGGCAGGCGTCGAGGATGAACGGGATGCCGTGGCGATGGGCCACCTCGCTCACCTCGCGGATGTTCTGCAGGGACACGGGCTGGCCGCCACCGGAGTTGTTCGTGACCGTGAGCATCACCGCGGGCACGTGTTGGGCGCCGTGGGCGACGATGAATCGGTCCAAGGCCGCCACATCCATGTTCCCCTTGAAGGGGTGCAGGTTGTTCGGATCACGACCCTCGGCGATGACGAGGTCGACGGCCTCGGCGCCCGTGTACTCGATGTTCGCGCGCGTGGTGTCGAAGTGCGTGTTGCTGGGGATGAACTTCCCGGCACCGCCGATGACCGAGAACAGGATCTTCTCCGCGGCCCGTCCCTGGTGCGTGGGGATGACGTGCTTGAAGGGGAACAGCGAGGTGACGGCGTCGCGGAAGATCTCCCATGACGGCGAGCCCGCGTACGACTCGTCGCCGTGCTGGATGGCCGCCCATTGGTCGCGACTCATGGCGCCCGTCCCGGAGTCCGTGAGCAGGTCGATCATCACGTCCACCGCGCGCAGCGAGAACAGGTTGTAGCCCGCCGTTCTCAGGGCGTGCTCGCGCTCGGCCCGGCTGGTGAGGCGGATGGGTTCGACGGAATGGATGCGGAAGGGCTCGATGATGGTCTTGAACGTCATCAGGCGAGGCTAGGCGAATCGCGGTGCTGTTCGTCAGACCCGTTGGGCGACAATTCCCGCAACCGCGCTGTCGCGACCCCGTCACTCCCGGTACGACGCTGGGTGACCACGGCACGGTCGTGCAGCGTCGCACCGCAGAAGGCGCCGCCCGGTACGACGCTGGGTGACCACGGCACGGTCGTGCAGCGTCGCACCGCAGCGGGAATGGTGCCGCTGGATGCGAGCAGGCCGTCTCGCTCAGCCGATCACTGCTAGACGAAGCGCAGCATGCGGGTGTTGCCCAGGGTGTTCGGCTTCACCCGTTCCAAGCCCAGCAACTCGGCGACGCCCTCGTCGCGGGATTCGAGCAGGGCCTCGTAGACCTCGACGGTGACCGGGCGCTCCTCGATGGCCTGGAATCCGTGTCGCTCGAAGAACTCGGTCTCGAAGGTGAGGC
>JAJXSV010000387.1 GCA_021784375.1 Actinomycetes bacterium
CAGTGAATTGGCCAGCAATGGCACGGGCGGTATGCAGGTGTGGCTGGATCGGGTGCCGCTTCGCGACGCCACACTCAGCCCTGAGGAGATCCTCATGTCGGAGTCGCAGGAGCGCATGTGTGCGATCGTGCCTCCGGAGCACGTCGAGGAGTTCATGGCCATCTGCCGCAAGTGGGATGTCATCGCCACCGACATCGGTGTTGTCACCGACACCGGCCGGCTCGTCATCGAATGGCATGGCGAAACCATCGTGGACGTACCGCCGCGCACGGTTGCCCACGACGGCCCCGTGTACCAACGCCCGTACCATCGCCCTGCGTGGCAGGACGCGCTGCAGGCCGATGCCCCCACAGCTGAGCGGCTGCCGCGCCCGCAGACGGCGTCCGAACTGCACGAGCTGGTGCTGCGCATGACGGCGGCGCCGAACCTGGCCTCCAAGTCCTGGGTCACCGATCAGTACGACCGCTATGTGCAGGGCAACACCGTCATGGCCCAGCCCGAGGACTCTGGCATGGTGCGTGTGGACGAGGAGAGCGGCCTGGGCGTGGCGGTGGCCACGGACTGCAATGCCCGTGTGGCCAAGCTCGATCCCTACCACGGCGCGCGTTTCGCATTGGCTGAGGCCTACCGCAATGTCGCCGTCAGCGGTGCCAAGCCGCTGGCGGTCACCAACTGCCTCAACTTCGGCTCCCCGGAGGATCCCGAGGTGATGTGGCAGTTCGCGGAAGCCGTGCGCGGTCTCGCCGATGGCTGCCTGGAGCTGGGCACGCCCGTCACCGGCGGCAACGTCTCGTTCTACAACCAGACCGGCGACGTAGCCATCCTGCCCACGCCAGTCGTGGGCGTGCTCGGCGTCATTGACGATGTCGACCGCCGCACACCCATGGCCTGGGCCGAGGATGGCGACCTCATCTACGTGCTCGGCGACACTGCCGACGACTTCGCCGGCAGTGAGTGGGCACACGAGGTGCATGGGCACCTCGGCGGCTTGCCGCGTCCCGTGGATCTGGCCAAGGAGCGCGTGCTCGGCGAGATCCTGGTGGCCGGATCAAGGGATGGCATGTTCAACGCCGCCCATGATGTGAGTGACGGCGGCATCATGCAGTCGCTCGTGGAAATGGCCTTGCGCAGCAACGTGGGCGCCCGTATCTGGGTGCCGCGCGACATGGATCCATTTGTCTTCATGTACTCCGAATCGGCGACTCGGGCCATCGTGGTGGTTCCTCGCGACGAGGAGTCCCGCTTCACCGCCATGTGCGGAGCCCGCGGCTTCACGGCGGAGCGCGTCGGTGTCGTCGATTCGCAGCTCGACACCGATGCCATCGCTGCCTCCACCGAGGATTCCAGCAATGGCAGCGAGCCGGCCCAGTTGCTGCAACTCGACAACGTGCACGGTGAGACCATCCGCTGGAGCGTCGACGAGTTGCGTGCTGCACACCTGCGCACGCTGCCCGCAGTGCTCAACGCCTGACCATCTTTTCCGCCGACGGCTCCTTTGTGGGGCCTTCAGCTAGCGCGAAGGCCCCACAAAGGAGCCGTCGGCCGTACTGTCGCGGGGGAGTGGAACATGACCGATCGGGCCGAGGAGCGTGCAGCTGTCCAGGCGGTGCTCGCGCGCCTGAGTGCGTTGGCCCCTGGGCATTCGGTGGAGGTGCGGGTGCCGCCCCATGCGGCCGTGCAGATCATCGCGGGTCCGCGGCACACCCGCGGCACACCCGCGGCCGTCGTGGAGATGGACGCTGGCACCCTGTTGGCGTTGGCTGATGGCAGCCTCTCGTGGGAGGCGGCGCTGGCCGCCGGCCGCGTGCGGGCATCGGGCGAGCGCAGCGATCTTCGGCAACTGTTCCCGCTCCCGCGGTTGTGATGACCGCCGACGGCTCCTTTGTGGGGCCTTCGCGCTAGCTGAAGGCCCCACAAAGGAGCCGTCGGCCGGAGTCACACTGCGCGCGGGGCTGCTTTTGTCCACAGCAGCACGCACGCGACGCAGGTTTCGTCAGTGGGCATGACTGGCATGGTCCACATGTCACCCTTTCGCGCACTGGCGCTCCCCTTTGACGGCCCCTTCACCGCCCAGCAGGCGCGACTCGCAGGCATCTCGCAGGACTCGCTGCGACATCGTGTCGCGGTCGGTGAGATCGTTCGCCTGCGGCGTGGTGTCTTCGCGCCCGCCCGTGAGCCCACTGTCTGCGATCGCATCACGTCGGCGATGCTTACCGCACCACCGGGAGCGGTGATTGCGGGTGATGCGGCGGCCAGCCTGCTTGGCGTCCCCGTTCCGCACAGTCGCGAAATGCGGCGTGTGGATCTCTATGTGGCGCCTGGAACGCCACCGGGCGGGGGGAGACCGGAACCGGAGGTGCGCCTGCACTACGTGGACCTGCCCCTTGCGCAGAGGGCGACCTTGCGGGGCCTGACGGTTACCAGCGTCGCGCGCACGGCAATCGACGTCAGCCGGGGGGCCAGCTTCGAACGCGCGCTCATCGCCATCGACCATGCGCGACGCCGGGGTGTGCCGTTGCGTGAACTCTATGACGCTCGCTACGCCGCCTCGGGGCTGCGAGGAATTGCGGTCCTGGATGATGCTCTTCGCGAATGCGATCCGCTGGCCGAGTCGCCGCTGGAGTCGCTCAGCAGGGGCGTGATGCTGCGTGCTGGAGTCTCCCGTCCGCGATTGCAGGAGCAAGTGCAGGGGAGGAGCGGGGAGTGGTATCGGGTCGACTTCTTGTGGCCACAGTTCCGCGTGATCGGTGAGGCCGACGGCCTGGGCAAGTACTCGGGCAGTGATTCAGTCTTCGACCCGGCCCAAGCACAACGAGCCTTCGCGCGCGAGAAGCGGCGAGAGGACGACCTGCGTGCGGCGGGCTTCATGGTGGTGCGTTGGACGTGGCATCAGTTGGTGCAGGCTCCTTCACAGGTCATGTCAGAGCTGCGCGCCCGCCTCCGTTGAACAGCC
>JAJXSV010000045.1 GCA_021784375.1 Actinomycetes bacterium
CTTGTCGTGGAAGTACTGGTTGGAGTTGTCCGCCCACCCGAGGTAGGTGCCCGCATCGAAGCACTGCTGGAACTTCGTCAACTTGTCCCCGGTGAGGCCCGCAGTGACGCCGAGGCTCTTGAGCAGGGTGTCGGAGAAGCCATCTCCCTCATTGGCCGGTTGGTTGTCGTAGATGGCCTTGTGGTAGGCCTCTCCGACGCCCTCGTCGATCGCGCAGCCCAGGGCGTTGAGGGCCCGACGCGACGCATGGTTGCTCTGCGGCAGGTTGTCATCGATGAAGGTGGCCATCTGGTACACGACATTGACCTTGCCCGAGGTCGCCCACTGCTTGACGGTCTGGCCGTAGGACTTCTCGAAGGCGTCGCAGTAGGGGCACTGCGGGTCCTCCCAGATGGTCAAGGTGGACTTCGCCGCATTGATCGGCGCGATGGGGAAACCGTAGGTGCCGGAAACCGTGCCGGCCGGTTGCTTGGCATTGGCATCCGCATGGGGTTTGGCGGACTGCGCACCCAGGTAGCCGGCGAGCACGATGCCGACGACGACCACTGCGATGCCGATGCCGCCGAAGAGCTTGATGCGCTTGTCGCGTTGCGCCGCAACCGCGGCCTCGGCCTTGATCGCCGCTGCCTGCGCGCGACGGTCTGCGCCTTGGTCCTTCGCCATGCCATTCCTCCGGTGGTGTCGACCGCACATGCTTTGTGCGGTCAGTGCTTGGGCAATCCAGTCGTCAGGTTCCTGGCCAGGCCCTCGACGGCGAGCATGGCCGCTTGGTGCTCAGGGGCGTCAATGACCGCGCGCACGAAGGCTGAACCGACGATGACCCCGTCGGCGTAGCGGGCGATGTCGGCGGCCTGCTCGGGCGTCGACACCCCGAGCCCCACCGCGATCGGGAGCGATGTGACGTCGCGGGTGCGTCGTACCAGGGCCTCCGCCTGCGACGACACGGCGGTGCGCGCACCAGTGACGCCCATGAGCGAGGCCGCGTAGACGAATCCGCTGGTGGCGCCGGCGACGATCTTGAGCCGTTCGGGCGTCGAGGAGGGTGCGACCAGGAAGACCCGCGCGATGTCATGCGCATCGGTTGCCGCGATCCACGGCTCGGCCTCTTCGGGCGTGAGGTCCGCCGTGATGACGCCCACTCCCCCTGCGGCCGCCAGGTCAGCGGCGAAGCGCTCCACGCCGTACCGCTCGACCGGGTTCCAGTAGGACATGACCAGCGTGGCCGCCCCCGTCGCAGCGGTCTCCCGCACCACGCGCATGACATCCGCGGTGTGTGTCCCCGCGGCCAGCGCCGCCTCCACAGCGCGCTGGATGACCGGTCCGTCCATGAGCGGATCCGTGTATGGGAGTCCGATCTCCACGATGTCGACGCCGCCGCGCACCATGGCCGCGATGATGTCGACAGAGGCATCGACCGACGGGAAGCCTGCGGGGAAGTACCCGATGAGCGCGGCACGTTCCTGCGCCCGAGCGCGCGCGAAGGCGCTGTCGAGGGTTGCGTTCATCAGACGTCCGCCAGTCCGAACCAGCGCGCGGCGGTGACCACGTCCTTGTCCCCACGGCCCGAGAGGTTGACGATGATCGTCGCTTCCGGCCCCAGCGTGTTGCCCAGGCGCAATGCGCCTGCGAGGGCGTGCGCACTCTCGATGGCGGGGATGATCCCCTCGGTGCGGCAGAGCAGCGCGAACGCGTCCATCGCCTTGTCGTCATTGACCGGCTCGTAGTGGGCGCGGCCGATGTCCTTCAGATAGGCGTGCTCCGGTCCCACGCTGGGATAGTCGAGGCCGGCGCTCACGGAATACGACTCGATGGTCTGCCCCTCCGCGTCCTGCAGGAGGTATGAGCGGGCACCGTGCAGCACACCGGGTTCGCCGCCCGTCAGGCAGGCCGAGTGCTCACCCGTCTCGACACCCTTGCCACCGCCTTCGAAGCCCCACAACTGGACGTCGTCGTCCAGGAAGGCGTGGAAGATGCCGATCGCATTGCTGCCGCCACCCACACAGGCCGCGATGGCGGTCGGCAGCTCGCCCGTGGCCTCGAGGATCTGCTCGCGGGCCTCGATGCCGATGATGCGATGGAAATCGCGGACCATCTCCGGGAAGGGGCTGGCACCGGCGACGGTTCCAAGCAGGTAGTGCGTGTTGTCGACGTTGGTCACCCAGTCGCGCATGGCCTCGTTGATCGCGTCCTTCAACGTGCGCGATCCTGCCTTCACGGCAACCACCTCGGCGCCGAGCAGCCGCATGCGGGCCACGTTCAGCGCCTGCCGCTCAGTGTCGACCTCGCCCATGTACACGACGCACTCGAGCCCCATGAGCGCGGCAGCCGTGGCGGTGGCCACGCCGTGCTGCCCTGCGCCGGTCTCGGCGATGACCCGGGTCTTCCCCATGCGCTTGGTGAGCAGCGCCTGCCCGAGCACGTTGTTGATCTTGTGCGAGCCCGTGTGGTTCAGGTCCTCGCGCTTGAGGAACACGCGCGCGCCGCCCGCGTGCTGCGCGAAGCGCTTGGCCTCGGTGAGCGGCGAGGGGCGGCCCGAGTATGTCCGGTGCAGGTAGGCCAGCTCATTGATGAACTCCGGATCCACCTTGGCCTTGCGGTAGGCCTCGTCCAACTCGTCGAGCGCGCGCATGAGCGCCTCGGGAACGAAGCGGCCGCCGTAGATGCCGAAGTGGCCGCGACTGTCGGGCAGTTGTTCCATGTTCGGCCTACCGTTCGTGGCGGATGGCCGGATGGGCCCCGGCCGTCACCAACTGATGCACCGAGTCCCGCGGATCGCGGCCGGTGACCAGCGACTCGCCCACGAGCACGGCATCAGCACCGGCCTTGGCGTACTGCAGCAGGTCCTCCGGGCCTCGTACCCCGG
Organism: Actinomycetes bacterium; assembly: GCA_021784375.1. The sequence goes on from JAJXSV010000045.1 coordinate 2,864, forward strand.
ACTCCGCGACCTTGGCGATGTGCGCAGGGATGTGCGGGGCCACCTGCGCGAACTGGCCGCGGTGGATCTCGAGGGTGCGCAGGTCACGTGAGTTCACGCCGATGATGCGTGCACCGGCTGCCAGCGCGCGCGCCACCTCGTCGACGTCGTGCACCTCGACGAGCACGGAGAGCCCGATGGACTGAGCACGCTCGTGCAGGCACTCCAGGGCGTCCTGTGTCAGCGCCGCCACGATGAGGAGCACGAGATCTGCGCCGTAGGCGCGCGCCTCCCACAACTGATAGGAGGAGACGATGAAGTCCTTGCGGAGCACCGGGATCTCCACTGCGGCCCGCACCGCGGCGAGGTCTTCGAGTGAGCCCCCGAAGCGGCGCTGCTCGGTGAGCACGGAGATGACGTGTGCTCCGCCGGCCTCGTACTCGGAGGCCAGTGCGGCGGGATCGGTGATGGTCGCCAACTCGCCCTTGCTCGGCGACTTGCGCTTGACCTCCGCGATCACCGCGATGTCCTCGCCGCGCAGCACCGGCAGCACGGGACGGGTGTCCGGCAACTTGGCGACGCGGGACTTGAGTACGTCGAGGGGCGTCTTGGCCTGCCGCAGCGCGAGGTCCTCGCGCACGCCGACGATGATGTCATCCAGGACCGTCACAGCGCCTCCCCTCCTGCGGGAAAGACTAGACGGTGCGCATGCGTGCTCCCTACGCGGGCGCACGACCCCAGTCGCGGGGCAGGTGCACGGTGAAACTGGCGCCCCCCTCGGGTGCGCGCCCCGCTTCGGCGGTGCCACCGAGCCGCTGGGCGAGCCTTCCCACGAGGGCCAGGCCGACGCCGGTACCCACCGGTCGGATCCCGAAGTAGCGATCGTGCAGGGCGGACGGTTCGAAGGCCACCGTCAGGTCATCGTCCGACAGTCCGGGGCCACCATCCCGCACCTGCAGGTCGATGCCTCCTCCGGAGTCACGCAACGCGATGACGAGCGGACTTCCCGCTGGCGTCACGCGCAGGGCGTTCTCGCACAGGTTGTCGATGATCTGCCGGACGCGCACGGCATCGGTCGTGATGCGCATGGGCGTGTCGGGCAGTTCGAGGGAGAACTGCAGGTCCTCGCGATCGCAGCGGTCCTTCCAGACCTGCCCGGCCCCGGCCACGATGTCGCGCAGATCGACGGACTGCGGGTCGAGGCGGAGTTCGACGGCGCCGGCCCGGGAGAGGTCGAGCAGGTCGTTCACCAGTCGTTGCAGGCGCTCGGACTCGTCGCGCATCACCGAGCCCGTGGATTCGACATCCTCCGCACCGATGACGCCATCGGCGAGGGCTTCCGCGTAGCCCGCGATGGCGGTCAGCGGCGTGCGGAGTTCGTGCGAGACGGACAGCAGGAACTGGCGCTGGCGGTCCTCGCTGTTCGCGAGGGCGTCCGACAGTTCGTTCATGGATCGTGAGAGGTCCGCGAACTCGGCGACGCCACCTTCGACGAGCCTGACGTCGCGTGCCCCCTCCGCCATGCGCTCGGCTGCGATCACGGCGTGACGGATGGGAGCCGTCGCCCGCCGTGTGTAGAACACGATGGCTGCCATGGCGAACAGCAGCACGATGATGGAGCCGTAGCCCATCTTCAGCAGGAGCAACCTCGTCGGTTGGTCCGCGACCGCCTCGGGCTCGGTGAGGAACAGCGAGTAGCCACCGTCGAGGCCACGGAACTCGTAGAACACGAGGGTCCCGTTCGCGAGCCGGCGCAGGTCACTCACGGACCTGTGGCGGACATCGGTCGCGCGGTCGGTTGTCCGCATGGGCGCGGTGGCGGGAGCCGTCGGCGGCACCAGGACGGCGCGCACATGCTGGTCACGCAGGATCTCCCGGATCTGCGTGGGGATGGACGCGGTTGCGGCGTCCAACGGGCCCGGACCGTCGAGGAACCGCGCCAGCGAGTTCGCCTGGTTGGCCAGCGAGGCCTGCGTGAGCTCGACGGCGGAGCCCTTCACGAAGGGATAGGCGATGGCGATGGTGAGCACGATGGCCGCGGACAGGGCCACGGCGACGATGAGCGCGATGCTCGTCGCGAGCGGCCGCCCACGTTCGGTCACCAGGCGTTCACCGGTCGGGGCGGAGCGGAACTGGCCCCCGTCATTCATCGATGTCGGCAGCCTGGCTCTCCGGTGTCGGTGCCTCCGCGCCGTATCCGACACCGCGCACGGTGCGGATGGGGCTGGCGTCGCCGAGCTTGGCGCGCACCTGGGCGACGTGCACGTCGACGGTCCTCGTCGTCACCACTGCCGCATAACCCCAGACATCGGCGAGCAGCTGCTCCCGGGAGATGATGCGGCCGGGGCGGGACATGAGGTGGGCCAGCAGGTCGAATTCGGTGGCCGTGAAGACCACTTCCTGACCGCTCACGGTGACACGACGCGCGGCCTTGTCCAGGACCACCTCGCCCATGCTGATGGACTCGGAATCGCCCTGCACCGCACGCTCGTTGCGTCGGACGGCCGCGCGGACGCGTGCCACGACCTCGCGGGGGCTGAAGGGCTTGGTGATGTAGTCGTCGCCCCCGAGCTCGAGCCCGAGGACGCGATCGACTTCGTCATCGCGCGCGGTACAGAAGAGGATGGGGATCCAGACGCCCTCGGCCCGCAGCGTGCGGCACACCTCGATGCCGTCGGGAGCCGGGATGCCGACGTCGAGCACGATGGCGCTGGGGTGCAACGTCCGTGCCGCCTTCAACGCCCCCTCGCCGGTGGTCTCGATGTGGACGCCGAACCCCGCCTTCGACAGGTAGAGCTTGTGCAGGTCGGCGATGTGACGCTCGTCCTCGACGACGAGGATCAGTCCATGTGGGGTGCTCACGGGGCTAGCGTCGCATATTCCTTACAAAAGTTCGGTGGGGAAGGCGTTCGGGCCATGTCAGCCCCGCCCGCACGCGCTACGAATGCTGGCGCGGATGCGCGACCTGCCCGTAGCCCATCATCTGCAGCACCTTGCCGGCAACGCCACCGAGCAGCGCCAGCAGGACGGCCGCCCAGAACACGAACCAGTTCTGGAGCAGCACACCGACCCCGCCAACGAGGAAAGCGACGAGGATGATGATGACGGCCGTCCAGGCCGCGACCGTGTTGCCGTGGTGCGCTTCGGTCATCGCCAGCCTCCTGGTGCTGCCGCGACGGTCGCGCGGGTTGGCGCAAGTGTTCCATAGCCGGGGCATGAAGCGCCGGAGGGTCGCTCCTGCCGCGACGACGGGCGCGCCGACGGCGTCGGGCGGCCGCTCCCCACGCTCACGCTCGGAGGTGCTCGATGGAGTCGGCCACGGCGATCGCGCGCAGCACCGCCTTGGCCTTGTTCTCGCACTCGGTGCACTCAGTCTCGGGGACGGAGTCCGCGACGATGCCGGCTCCGGCCTGCACGTAGGCAACCCCGTCGCGGATCATGGCGGTGCGGATGGCGATGGCGGTGTCCATGTTGCCGGCGAAGTCGAAGTAGCCGACGCAGCCGCCGTAGGCACCCCGGCGCACGGGCTCCAACTCCTCGATGATCTCCATCGCCCGCGGCTTGGGCGCGCCCGACAGCGTGCCCGCGGGGAAGGTGGCGGCGAGCAGGTCGTAGGCGGTGCGGTCCGGGCGCAGGTGTCCGATCACCGTCGACACGATGTGCATGACATGGGAGTAGCGCTCGATGGTCATGAAGTCGACGACCTCGACGCTGCCCGCGACACACACGCGACCGAGGTCGTTGCGACCGAGATCCACGAGCATGAGGTGCTCGGCACGCTCCTTGGGGTCGTGCATGAGGTCCTTGGCGAGGAGCACGTCCTCCTCGGTGGTGGCGCCGCGTGGCCGCGTACCCGCGATCGGATGCAGGAGGGCGCGCCCGTCGGTGAGCTTGACCAGGGCCTCGGGGCTCGATCCCACGATGTCGAAGGCCACCTCGGAGGGCATCGCAACGGGCACGCCATCAATGCCGGGGAAGCGCAGCAGGTACATGTAGGGACTGGGGTTGGCGACCCGCAAGGCGCGGTACACGTCGAGCGCGGAGGCCTGCGTGTTCACGGAGAAGCGCTGCGAGAGCACGATCTGGAAGGCGTCCCCCGCACGAATGTGCTCCTTGCAGGTCTCCACATCGCGCATGAACTTGTCGCGCGGCGTGAGCGCGTGCACGACCGGCCGTGCCTCGCCGTCCCAGATCGCGGTCGAAGAGGCGAGGGGCATCGCGAGGTCGGCGGCCATGGCGTCCAGCCGTTGCACCGCATCGGCCCACGCCTCGTCCACGCGTTCGTCGCTCGCATCCCAGTTGATGGCATTGGCGATGAGCAGCACCGAGCCGTCGGCATGGTCGAGGACGGCCAGGTCGGTGGCGAAGAGCATCGAGATCTCCGGCACCTGGGTGTCGTCGATGGTGCTGTCGCCGATCCGTTCCCAGTTGCGAACGGCGTCGTACGAGATGAGCCCCACCATGCCACCGGTGAATGGCGGCAGTCCCGCCATCTGCTCGGTGTGCAGCAGGCGCAGGGTCTCCCGCAGGGCCGGCAGCGCGGGCCCGTCGGCAGGGAGCCCGGCCGGCACCTCACCGATCCAACGGGCCTGCCCGTTGACCGAAGTGAGCATGGCCCGCGAGCGCACGCCGACGAAGGAGTAGCGCGACCACACGCGGCCGTGCTCGGCGGATTCCAGGAGGAAGGTGCCCGCCTGTTCCCGGGCCAGCTTGCGGTACAGGCCGATGGGCGTCTCGGTGTCCGCGAGGAGGCGCCGGACGACGGGGATGACCCGCTTGCCGGGAGCCAGGCGCCGGAATTCCTCCAAGGCCGGCGTCGTGACGCCGAGGTGCGGCTCAGACATGCTCGGCCGCCAGCAGGACGTCACTGTCGAAGCAGGTGCGGGTTCCCGTGTGGCAGGCGGCACCGACCTGGTCGACCAGGTACAGCACGGTGTCGGCATCGCAGTCGAGGCGGATCTCATGGACGTACTGCGTCGAGCCCGAGGTCTCGCCCTTCACCCACTGCTCCTGGCGGCTGCGGCTGAAGTAGGTGCCGCGACGGGTGCGCACGGTGTGGAGGAGTGCCTCCGCATCGGCCCAGGCCAGCATGAGCACGGCACCGGATGCCCGGTCCTGCACGATGACCGGGACCAGACCGGCCTCGTTGAAGGTGACCCGCGATGCGATGTCGTCGATGAGCATGGCGTCTAGTCTGCCGCAGTCGTGGTCCGCACCGGATAGCCGGCATCCGCCAGCGTCTGCTTCACATCCGCCACCCGCAGGGTGCCGAAGTGGAACACACTGGCGGCGAGGACGGCGTCGGCACCGGCCGCCACGGCGGGCGGGAAGTGCTCCAACGCGCCCGCTCCCCCGCTCGCGATGATCGGCACACGAACCGCGCTGCGGACGAGCGAGATGAGCTCGGTGTCGTAACCGGTGCTGGTGCCGTCGGCATCCATGGAGTTGAGCAGGATCTCGCCGGCGCCGAGTCCCGCTGCCCGCACGGACCAGGCGACCGCGTCGATGCCGGTGCCCTGGCGGCCCCCGTGCGTCGTCACCTCGAAGCCCGAATCGGTGCCGGGGCTGCGGCGGGCGTCCACGGACAGCACGATGCACTGTGCACCGAAGCGATCCGCGCCCTCCGCCAGCAGCTCGGGTCTGGCGATGGCAGCCGTGTTCACGCCGACCTTGTCCGCGCCGCAGCGGAGCAGGGTGTTGATGTCGTCGATGGTGCGCACACCACCCCCCACCGTGAGCGGGATGAACACCTGTTCCGCGGTGCGTCGCACGACGTCGTACATGGTGGAGCGATCGCTGCTGCTGGCCGTGATGTCGAGGAACACGAGCTCGTCGATGCCCTGCTGGTCGTACGCGGCCGCCAGCTCCACCGGATCACCGGCGTCGCGCAGGTTCACGAAGTTGACGCCCTTGACCACGCGACCGGCGTCGACGTCGAGGCAGGCGATGACACGGACGGCGAGTGTCACTGCGCCTCCAGCATGGCTGCCAGAGCCTCTTGCAGCGTGAACGCCTGCGCGTACAGGGCCTTGCCGACGATGGCGCCCTCGACACCCAGGGGAACCAGCGACGCGAGCGCCCGCAGGTCGTCGAGCGACGAGACGCCGCCGGATGCCACGACGGGCTTGTCCGTGCGGGCGCACATCTCGCGCAGGAGATCGAGGTTGGGGCCCTTGAGCGTGCCGTCCTTGGTGACGTCGGTGACGACGTAGCGGGCACAGCCGTCGCGCTCGAGGCGCGCCAGCACCTCCCAGAGGTCGCCGCCCTCCTCGGTCCAGCCGCGCGCGGCCAACGTGGTGCCGCGGACGTCGAGCCCGACGGCGATGCGGTCGCCGAACTCCGCAATGGCACGGGCGCACCACGCGGGGTCCTCGAGCGCGGCCGTGCCGATGTTCACACGCCGACAGCCGGTGGCGAGGGCAGCGCGCAGCGATTCGTCATCACGGATGCCTCCGCTCATCTCGACCTTGACGTCGAGGCGCCCGACGACCTCGGCGAGCAGGTCCTGGTTGCTCCCTCGCCCGAAGGCGCGATCGAGGTCGACCAGGTGGATCCACTCGGCGCCGGCCGCCTGCCAGGCGAGGGCAGCGGCCAGCGGGTCGCCGTAGGCGGTCTCACTCCCCGCCGCACCCTGGACCAGACGCACCGCCTGGCCGTTCGCGACGTCGACCGCAGGCAGCAGCTCCAGATGGGTCATGACTTCCTCACCGATGCCACCCAGTTGCTCAACACGCGAGCACCGGCGTCACCACTCTTCTCGGGATGGAATTGGGTTGCACAGAGCGGGCCGTTCTCGATGGCCGCGATGAAGGGCTGGCCGTACTCGCACCAGGTGACGAGCGGCGCGGACTGGCGCTCCGCGTGCTGCTCGAATCTCCATGTGCGCACGCCGAAGGAGTGCACGAAGTAGAAGCGCTCGTCCTCCACGCCCTCGAAGAGCATGCTGCCCGACGCCGGGGTCACGGTGTTCCACCCCATGTGTGGCAGCACCGGAGCGGGGAGCTCGTCCACCACGCCCGGCCATTCCGCGATGCCCGCCGTGTCGACGCCATGTTCTACCCCGTGCTCGAACATGATCTGCATGCCGACGCAGATGCCAAGCACCGGCCGTCCTCCAGCCAGGCGGCGGTCGATGATGCGGTCGCCGTGGACAGCCAACAGGCCCTGCATGCAGGCCGCGAAGGCCCCCACGCCGGGCACCACCAGTCCGTCCGCCTCCATGGCGATGCGCTCATGGGGCGTCACGATGACGTTGGCGCCAGCGCGCGCTATCGCGCGTTCCACGGAGCGGAGATTGCCGGAACCGTAGTCGAGGACTGCGATCGTCGTCATGCGTCGCCGAGGACGCCCTTGGTGGACGGCACGCCCACCGTGCGCGGATCGAGGGTGCAGGCATCGCGAAGTGCACGCGCCACCGCCTTGAACTGCGCCTCGACGATATGGTGCGAGTTGCGGCCGCTCAGCACGCGCACGTGCAGGCAGATCTGCGCCGCACTGGCGATGGACTCCCAGATGTGCTGCGTCATGGTGGTGTCGTAGGTGCCGATCAACTCGACCAGCGCCGGCTCCTCGTGCACCATGTAGGGCCGTCCTGAGACATCCACGGCCACCTGCACCAGCGCCTCGTCCAACGGCACCAACGAGTTCGCGAAGCGGCGGATACCCGCCTTGTCACCCAGCGCCTGGCGCAGGGCCTGACCCAAGGCGATTGCCGTGTCCTCGATGGTGTGGTGCGAGTCGATGTGCAGGTCGCCCGTCGTGCGCACGGTCAGGTCGAAGCCACCATGCTTGCCGAGCTGCTCGAGCATGTGGTCATAGAACCCGATGCCCGTGCTGATGCTGCACACACCGGTACCGTCCACATCGAGTTCGACGAAGACGCTGCTCTCCTTCGTCGTCCGTTCCACCTTGCCGACTCGTGTCATCGCCAACCCACCTTCACCAGTGCCTGCTTGAACTCTTCCATCTCCGACGGGGTGCCGATGCTCACGCGCAGGAACCCCTCCGGCCCGACCTCGCGCACGAGCACACCCTCGGCGAGGATCGCCTCCCACTGGGCATGGCGGTCGGTGAACTTGCCGAACATCACGAAGTTGGCATCCGAGGGCGTTGTCTCGTAACCCGTCTCATCGAACCAGGCCACGAGGGAATCGCGCTCCTCTCGGATGAGCTTCACCTGCGTCTGCAACTCGTGCGTGTGCTGCAGCGCGGTGATGGCCACGGCCTGCGTGAGCGACGACAGGTGGTACGGCAGTCGCACGATGCGCAACGCATCGACGACGTCCTCGTGTGCCACGAGGTAGCCCACGCGCGCACCGGCGAATCCGAAGGCCTTGCTCATGGTGCGGGTGACGATCAGTCGTGGGTTGGCCCCAACCAGGGCCACTGCCGAAGCCATGCAGGGACGTCGGAATTCGGCGTACGCCTCGTCCACGACCACCATGCCGTCGAATGCGTCGAGCACTGCCACGACCACATCGAGGTCCATCGCGGTGCCCGTCGGGTTGTTCGGCGAGGCCAGGAACACGACATCAGGCTTGACGGATGCAACGGCTTCCGCGGCCCGCTTCGCGTCCAGCGTGAAGTCCTGGTTGCGCGGCAGCGTGACGAACTCGGTGAAGGTGTTGCGCGCGTACTCCGCGTACATGGAGTAGGTGGGGACGAAGGTCAACGCCTTGCGGCCGGGACCGGCGAAGGCCTGCATGACATGCGTCATGACCTCGTTGGAGCCATTCCCCACCCAGATGTTCGAAGCCGGGATCGTCGGCACGTGCGACTCCGCTGCCAGGTAGGCGCCGAGGTGCTCGCGCAGCTTGATGGCTTCGCGATCGGGGTAGCGGTTGAGCGTCTTGGCGACCTCCTCCACCGCCTGGCCGAGGTCCTCGATGAAGTCGCGCGGCGGTTGGAAGGGGTTCTCGTTGGTGTTCAGACGCACCGCAACATCGATCTGCGGCGCACCATAGGGGTGCAGGCCGCGAAGTTCATCACGAATGGGGAGTTGCGTCATTGGAAGCGCACCGACACGGCTGCGGCGTGACCCGGCAGGTCCTCTGCCGTGGCCAGGGTGACCACGTGCTCCGCGACTTCCTTCAGCGCCACCTCGCTGTAGTCGATGAAGTGCACACCCTTCAGGAAGGTCTGCACGGACAGGCCGGAGCTGTGGCACGCGCAGCCGCCCGTGGGGAGGACATGGTTCGACCCTGCGATGTAGTCGCCCAAACTCACCGGTGACCAGGCGCCGATGAAGACCGCGCCCGCGTTGCGAACATGCGACGCCACCGCGCGCGCGTCCTCGGTGTGGATCTCGAGGTGCTCGGCGCCGTACGCGTTCACCACCTCGAGACCCTGCTCGATGTCGCGCACCAGGATGATGCCGCTCTGCGGGCCGCTGAGCGCTTCCACGATGCGGGCGCCGTGCTTGGTGGCTGCGATCTGCTTCGGCAGCACGAACTCCACTTCGCGCGCCAGGGACTCGGATGTGGTGACGAGCACCGACGCCGCGATCACATCGTGCTCGGCCTGGCTGATGAGGTCGGCCGCCACGAAGGCCGCGTCGGCGGAATCATCCGCGAGGATGGCGATCTCCGTGGGACCGGCCTCGGAGTCGATGCCGATGCGCCCCTTGAGCATGCGCTTGGCTGCGGTGACGTAGACGTTGCCCGGACCGGTGACCATGTTGACCGGCTGGCAACGCGTCCCGTCCGGCAGGGAGACGCCGTACGCCAGCATGGCGACGGCCTGCGCACCTCCGACGGCGTAGACCTCGTCAACGCCCAGCAGCGCGCACGCAGCCAGGATCGTGGGGTGCGGCAGCCCGCCGAAGTCCTTCTGAGGCGGCGAAACCACCGCGAACGAGCGCACACCGGCGACGAGCGCCGGCACCACATTCATCACAACGGAGCTCGGGTAGACCGCTCGGCCACCGGGGACGTACAGGCCCACGCGATCCACAGGGATGAAGCGCTCAGTGACGACGCCGCCCAGCGCGACCTCGGTGACGATGTCGGTTCGACGCTGGTCCTCGTGCACGATGCGCACGCGTCGGATGGCCTCCTCCAACCCCTCGCGGACGCGGGGATCCAGGTCCTCAAGGGCCCTGGCAATGACGTCAGTGGGCACACGCAGGTGCGTCGGCCGCACGCCGTCGAAGCGCTCACAGGCATCGAGCACGGCGTCGTATCCGCGGGCCGCGATGTCATCGACGGTGGGCTTCACGAGCGCGATGGCGTGATCGACGTCGAGGACCGCCCGTGGCATGACGGTACGGGGGTCCACGTCGGAAAGCCTCAGATCGAGCAGGCGCAGCATGCGCGAAGTCTAATTGGCGTGCAATGACCGGGCTTGGCGCGTCTGCTCAGGCCCTACGGCGACGAGCTCGGG
>JAJXSV010000388.1 GCA_021784375.1 Actinomycetes bacterium
CCGAGTCCTCGTCGTAGGCATCGAGCAGGAAGGCGAACACACAACGCGAAAGCCCGGCCGCCGGCTCGATCACATACGGCGTCCAACGCTCCCCCGACTCCTGATCGAAATACGTGAGATCGGTGCCCGAATGCTCGCTGTGCGTCTTGAGGTCGAAATCGGTGCGATTGGCGATGCCCTCCAACTCCGCCCACTCGCTGCCACCGAAACGGAAGCGGTACTCGATGTCCACGGTGCGCTTGGAGTAGTGGCTGAGCTTCTCCTTGGGATGCTCGAACTTGCGCATGTTCTCCGGCTTCATCCCCAGATCGACGTACCAGTTCCAGCGCTGGTCGAGCCAGTACTCGTGCCATTCCTCGTCGGTGCCGGGCTTGACGAAGAATTCCATCTCCATCTGCTCGAACTCGCGGGTGCGGAAGATGAAGTTGCCGGGCGTGATCTCGTTGCGGAAGCTCTTGCCGGTCTGGCCGATACCGAAGGGCGGCTTCCTGCGCGCGGTGTTTGCGACGTTCAGATAGTTGATGAAGATGCCCTGCGCGGTCTCGGGACGCAGGTAGTGGAGCGCACCGGCATCCTCGACGGGACCGACCATGGTGCGCAGCATGCCGTTGAAATCGCGGGGCTCGGTGAACTCGCCCTTGTTGCCGCAGTTGCTGCACGTGATCTCATTCAGGCCCGCCGCCTCACGGCCGTGCTTCTCTGCGAAGGCTTCGAGCAACTGATCGGCGCGCCAGCGGCGGTGGCACTTCTTGCATTCGGTAAGCGGATCCACGAAGGCGTTCACGTGCCCCGAGGCCTCCCAAACCTGCGGCGCCAGGATGACGGACGAATCTAGGCCCACCACATCCTCACGGCCCCGCACCATGTGCTGCCACCAGGCACGTCGGATGTTGTCCTTGCGCTCGACACCCAGCGGCCCGTAATCCCATGCGGAGCGGCTGCCGCCGTAGATCTCCGAGGACTGGTACACGAAGCCCCGCCGCTTGCTCAGGTTGACGACGGCATCTACGCGATCGATAGCCATGGTGTGCTCCATTCCGGCTGGCTGTCGGTTGATGGCTCGATGGCCATGTGGTGGGCCGAGTCTACTGTTCACACATGACCACCGGATTCGTCGTCATCACCCGCTACCGCGTCCCCGACCTCGAGCAGTGGCTGGTCATGGCACGTGAGGCACTGGCGCCACTCGTGACGCAAACGTTGTGCCTCGGCGGTGAGATCTCCGCCTCCATCGATGATCCCCAGCTGGCGGTGATCGTGACGCGTTGGGCATCGGTCGGTGACTTCCGGCGTGCCATGTCGGACTTCGAGGTCAAGATGCGCACCGTCCCACTGCTGTCGCAGTCGATCGACGAGCCCACGACCTTCGAGGTCCTGCATTTGAACGGTCCCGACGGCAGTCAAGACTTCGCTTCCGCCCGCGCCCGGGATGCCGACTCCGTGGGTCTGGGCTCCGCGGCCGCGGGGCGAGTGCCGGGCCGGGTTGATCCACAGATCGGCGCCTGAGCGCCATCGACCCGGCGCAAGCAGGCCGGGTGTGGAACCATGCGCGCATGGCGAAACCCACCAAACGTCCGGCCCCCAATTCCCGTCGACCGCAGACCGCGCGCGCCTCCGCCCGTCCTCAGACCTCGATCCAACGCTGGTCGGCGCCGGTGCTGCTGCGACTGCATGGCCTACCGCGCTGGGTCTTCCCCTTGTTCACGGCCCTGCTGCTGGTGGGTGGGCTCATCGTCAGTAGCCCGATCCTCGCGGCGGTTCTGCTCTCGTTGCTCACCTTGTTGCTGCTATGGCTGGTCGCGCTGTCATGGCCCCTACTGTCCCCCCTGGCCCGTTTCATGCGCCTCGCGGTGTTGGTGGGACTGGTGTTCGTCATCGTCAACCGCCTGCAAGGGCGCATGTGAGGCCCTGATCTGGTTGTGATTTGACGGCTTCGATAGCGTCCCTGCGTGGCCATACTCATCGCCCTGCTCACCGTCGTCGCAACCGCGATCGGCGGCATGGTCGCGCTCAAGTCACACCGCCGTCTGCACCTGGTCCTCGGCCTTTCCGCAGGCCTGCTACTGGGCCTGGTGGCCTTCGATCTCATGCCCGAGGTCTTCCACATCGACACCACCACCCTGGCCAACGTGCCCACGGTGTCGATCGCCTTCGTCGCGGGATTCCTGCTCCTGCACATACTCGAGCAGATCTCGGGAACGCACGAGCCGCTGGACAGTGATCGCGACGACGTCGCGCACGGTCATTCCCATGCTGTGGGCACCACCAGCATCCTGGGTGCGCTGGGCATGGTCGCTCACGTCTTCCTGGATGGTGTCGCCATCGCGCTGGCCTTCCAGGTCTCCACGGCGATCGGCCTGGCCATCGCCCTGGCGGTCATCGCACACGCCTTCAGCGACGGCTTGAACACCGTGAGCCTGCTCATCCACCATGGTCAGTGGCAATCGCGGGCGCGCTACCTGCTCATCCTGGATGGCAGCGCGCGCACCCTGGGTGCCGCCTTCGGCACCTACATCACCATCTCCGACCACGTGCTCGCGATGTACCTGTCGATGTTCGCCGGCTTCCTGATCTACCTTGCGACATCCCACATCCTGCCCGAGGCCCACAGCCGGCACTCCTCGCGCTGGACGCTGCTCGCAACCGTCTCCGGGGTGGGTTTCATGTTCGTCGTCGTGTCCTTGATGTCGAGTCTGCGCTGACCCACTCCGAGCCCGGGGCGGGCACTGATAGGGGCTGCCGAAGCGACGTTGACGGGAGTTGAAGATCTCCACGGCCTGCCACAGCTGGCGACGATCGAAGTCGGGCCACAGGGTGTCCAGAAAGACCAGTTCGGCGTAGGAGGCCTGCCAGAGCAGGAAGTTGCTGGTGCGCTGTTCCCCCGACGAGCGGATGAAGAGGTCGACATCGGGCATCTCGGGGTCGTACATG
>JAJXSV010000046.1 GCA_021784375.1 Actinomycetes bacterium
CCGGCAGCATCTCCTTGGGAGTCGCCTTGGTCGCGGGGAGGAAACGCGTACCCAGCCCGGCCGCGGGTATGACGGCTTTGCGCACCATGGGGCAACCCTACGTTTCGTTCGTCGCCACTGCCCGCCGCTGCGCATCCTTTTCGCGTCGATTCATCGGCGCGTACCGCTGCATGTCCGCCAGGCATGCGAGGATGCCACGATGACGTCGAACCGCGAGCTGCGCCCTCGCCTGCGCGCTGAACGAGCCGCCATCTCCGTGCCCCACGACGAGCGTGCCCGCAGTCTGGCGGATGCGGTGATGTCGCATCCGGCCATCACCGCGACCCCGGTGGGCTCGTGGCTCACCTGCTACTCCAGCTACCGCGATGAACCACCGACGCGCCTTCTCCTGCAACGGCTTTGCGACGCCGGCTTCAAGGTCCTGGTGCCTGCGGTCGTCGGTGAGCACCTGCACTGGCATGACGTCACGGGCGAGGTCGACGACCCCAAGGCGTGGACCCTTGACTCATACGGCATCCCGCGACCGACCACACCCGAGATCGCCACCAGCCCGGGCGAGTTGCTGGCGATGGGGGTCCGGGTGATCATCACCCCCGGCCTGGGCATGGAGCGGAGCGGTGCGCGCATCGGCCAAGGCGGTGGCTACTACGACCGCTTCTTCGAGCACGTGCCCAGACACGCGGAGGGCGGCCCCTTCCGGCTCGGCATCACGCATCTCGGCGGGCTGCTGCCCGACGGCACCATCGAGTTGAAGCCGCACGACCAGTTGGTGGACGACGTCATCGAGGGCTGAGACGCCAGCTCACCCTGCCAGTTCCCCGAGTCTGCTGCTCTTTCACGGGGTGTTCCCCATGCTCACTCCGCCCGTATGCAACGCGGGAACTGCGAGGTGGGCGCAGTGCGTCAACTGCCCAGACGGAGGCCCAGCGCGGCGAGGGCGATACCCGCGATGATGACACTGCCCCCGTAGCGCAGCGCCAGGCGTCGATTCGCTTGGTGTCGCAAGCGGTTCTCCACCTGACCCATGAATCCGCTGAAGGTGGTGAGCGCCCCGCAGAAGCCAGTGCCGACGAGAAGCAGGGCGTCATGCGTGATGACCCCGCGCCCGGCCAGGGCCACCGCCAGGCCGAGGATGAAGGCGCCGACGAGGTTCACGGCCGCCGTGCCGTACGGCACGCGCTCGTGGAATCGATGCACGGACCAGCGCTCGGTGTAGTACCGCGTGAGCGCACCGACGACGCCGCCCACGGCCACGATCAGCACGGTCATGCGCGCACCCCGAAGGTCCTGCGCGCCACCGCGTTGCCGGCCGAGTAGGCCAGCAGTCCGAGTACGACACTGGCGACGAGGTAACTGACCGCCACCCCCGGGTCCAGCCGGTTGATCTCGACCACGAAGGTGGAGAAGGTGGTGAAGCCGCCGAGCACTCCCGTGGCAGTGAATGGACGCCACAGCCGCACCCACCACTTCTGGCGATGGTGGTGATGGCCCTGTCGATGCCCGAGGACCTCACCCACGACGAGCACCACACCGAGGGCGAAGCACCCGCTGATGTTCGTGATGAAGGTGGCCAGCGGCAGCGTGTGGTCCACGATCACGGTGGCCAGCCCCCAGCGCGCCAGCGAGCCGAGGGCGCCGCCGACGCCGACGGCGAGCGGGACCTCGAGGGATTCGACGGGATTGCGCACGGCTCAGATGGTCCGTGCGCGCATGAGCTGCTGGGGCAGGTCGATGCGATGGCCGAGCCTCTCGGCCGCGAACAACGGCCAGCGTGGGTTGCGGAGGGCGGCACGCGCGATCATCACGGCATCGGCCTCCCCGCGCTCGACGACCTCGTTCGCCAGTTGCGGATCGGTGATGAGACCGACCGCCGAGGTGGCGATGCCGACCGCATTGCGGATGGCGGTGCCGAACGGGACCTGGAAGTGGGGCCCCACCTTCACCTGCTGCTCGTGCACGAGTCCGGCGGTGGACACATCGATGAGGTCCACTCCCGCGGCCTTCAGGAGGTGCGCCAGCTTGATGGACTGATCGAGGTCCCAACCCCCATCGGCCCAGTCCGTGGCCGAGATGCGCACGAACAGCGGCATGCCAGCGGGCATCTCGCTCCGCACCGCCTGCACCACTTCCAGCAGGAGGCGCACGCGGTTGTCGAAGCTCCCCCCGTAGTCATCGGTTCGCTCATTGCTCAGCGGGCTCAGGAACTGGTGCAGCAGGTAGCCGTGCGCCGCATGGATCTCCAGCACATCGAAGCCCACGGCGACGGCTCGCCGGGCCGCGTCCCGGAACGACTGCACGGTGGCCTGGATCTCGTGGACCGCCAGGGCCCGCGCAGTCGGGTAACCGTGGTACGCGTTCGCACTCGGACCGACGACCTGCCAACCACCCTCCTCCGGCTGCGCGTTGCCGCCGACCCAGTCGAGTCGGCGCGAGCCCTTGCGCCCGGCGTGTGCGAGTTGGATGCCGATCCTCGTGTCGAGCGAATGCACGAAGTCGACGACGGGCCGCCAGGACTCGGCCAGCGCGTCACTCCAGAGCCCTGGGCAGCCCACCGAGATGCGACCCTCCGGGAGGACCGCAGTGGCCTCGGCGACGATGAGGCCGGTCCCACCGGAGGCGAAGGAGCCGAGGTGCACCATGTGCCATGCGCCGATGCGCCCGTCCTCCGCGCTGTACTGGCACATGGGGGAGATCCAGATGCGGTTCCTGAACGTGGTGTCGCGAAGGGTCAGGGGCTCGAAGAGTGCCGGTGTCATGGCTTGGGCTCCTTCGCAATTCGTCAGCGCCCGGGACTCGGCGGCGCTCGATCCCGCTGCCTCCAAGCCTATTCCGCGTCACGAACGGCCCCCTTGGCCGTCGTTATCCTTGCCCCGAGTGAAGGAGCAGTCATGGCGGACAGCAGTTTCGACATCGTGAGCAAGGTCGATCGCATGGAGGTCGACAACGCGCTCAACCAGGCCAAGAAGGAACTCTCGCAGCGCTTCGACTTCAAGAACACCGGTGCGGACATCGACTGGCGGGGCGATGACGTCATCGAACTGGTGGCCAACTCCGAGGATCGCGTGAAGGCAGCGCTCGAGGTGTTCAAGGAGAAGGTGGTCAAGCGCCAGCTCAGCCTGAAGTGCATCGACGCCGGCGAGGTGCGGCTCTCCGGTAAGGACTCCAAGATCACCTGCAAGATCAAGCAGGGCATCACGCAGGAGCAGGCGAAGAAGATCAACAAACTCATCAAGGACGAGGGCCCGAAGGGCGTGAAGACGCAGGTGATGGGCGAGGAGATCCGCGTCTCCGCCAAGGCGCGCGACGACCTGCAGGCAGTCATCGCCCTGGTGAAGGGCGCCGACCTGGACTTCGCCACCCAGTTCGTGAACTACCGATAGCGGGGCGTGGGCTGCACCACGCCGGATGGCCGCGCAATCGCGGGCACCGGGCTCGTCACCCCTGGGCGTCGAGCGGGATGAGCTCGGTGCCGGCCGGGCTCTCGAGGAGCGAAGCCCACGCCAGTTCGGCCGCGCCGATGAGGACGGCTGACGTACCGAGTTGGCTGCTGCGCACGATGAGTCCCTCATGGGACGAGGGGAGGCTGTTCGCGCGGAGCGAGGCGAGCAGCGCCGCACTGTCGAGTTTGAACAGCGACTGCAGGAAGCCCCCGAGGATCACCATCTGCGGGTTGAACACCGTTGCCAGCGCACCCACGCCGCGGCCGAGGTCCGTGATCTGCTGATGCAGGACCTTGAGCACCTTGGCATTGGTCGCGGTCAGGATCTCGCGCTCGAGTTCCTCGTCGGTGGCGGCGAAGAGCCGGAACAGCTCGAGCAGGTCGTCCCGTCGGATGATCGCCTCCATGGTGCCGGGGATGCCCGAGTAGTCGCGCACCGGCGAGCTCGAGATCTGGAGATGCCCGACCTCGCCTGCATAGCCGAAGGCACCGCGCAGCAGTTGGTCGGCGATGACCACGCCTCCGCCGATGCCACCCGATCCCGCGTGCAGCAGGGCCAGGTGCGAAGTGCCGCGACCGGCCCCGTACAGGCGCTCGGCCGTGGTCACGCTGGCGGCATCGTTGCCGACGAAGGTGGGCAGTCCGGTGAGTTGCTCCAGCATGGGCCCGAACGGCACCTCGACCCACTTCAGGTGGGGAGCGAAGCGCACGACCCCATCGAGCACACGGATCTGTCCCGGCACCCCCGCACCCACACCCACCACGCGGGTGGTGGGGGGAAGCTTGGCGCGTGCATCGGTGATGAGCTTGGCCGCGATCTGGGCCGCCGTCTGCGCGTCCGGTTGCCTGCGTGTGGGGTGGCGCACCTTGTGGAGCAGGCGGCCATCGAGGCCCACGACCCCCACCGTCGTGGCATCGGTCTCCGGGTTCACGGCGAAGGCCACCACGTCGCGCGCCGGTTCCACCATGAGCGAGGGTCGGCCCACGCTCCCGTCGACGTGCGCCTCGGACTCAAGGGCCAGGCCCAGCGCCACCAGTTCGCCGACCAGGTCGGAGATCGTCGAGCGGTTGAGCCCGGTGACGGACGTGAGATGCGACCGTGGCACGGCTCCAGACTCGTGGAGCAGGCGCAGTACGACGCCCAGGTTGTGGCGCCGCAGGTTCTCGCGGTTCCTGCCCAGCGCTGGCGGCGCTACCTTGGCCTCCGCCACTCCGTCACCCCTTCGCACGGTCCGTTATCAAATCGTTGTTTATGACAACAAAACGCAACTTTATCGAACCGTTAGCAAAAATCTAGAGACGTTCTTTGTTGTTCATGACAACAATAAGCTCGCCATCGAAAAAGAGGCCGCGTGTTCGGACCACGGACATCGTCGCAACTCAGAGCCCCAACAGGAGACCGAGTGAAGAAGACTGCGCTTACCGCTGCAGTAGTCCTTGCTGCCACATCCGCAATGGTCGTGTCGAGCTTCGCGCCCGCACAAGCCGCGGTCAGCAAGCGCGCCTGCATCATCCTCCCCGACGCCGACAGCGGCACCCGCTGGGAATCGGGCGACCGCCCGGCCCTGAACGCCATCCTCACCAAGGCTGGCTTCAAGACGGACATCCAGAACGCTCAGAAGGACACCAACAAGTACGCCACCATCGCCGACGCCCAGTTGGCGAAGGGCTGCGGTGTCATGCTGCTCGTTGACTACAACGGCGCTGGCGTATCAGTTGCCGCCAAGGCCAAGGCACAGGGCATCCCGGTCATCGCGTACGACCGCCCGATCGCCGGCGCCACCTACTACGTGTCGTTCGACAACACCCGCGTCGGTGCGCTCGAGGGCCAGACCGTCCTCGACGGCCTCAAGGCCATGCACAAGAACCCGAAGACGGCCAGTGTCGTCTTCAGCTCGGGTGACCCGACCGACGGCAACGCGGCCATGTTCGCGAACGGCGCCAAGGCCGTTCTGAAGAAGGCCGGCGTCAAGTTCGCCTTCACCATGAAGGGCACATGGGACGGTCCGACGGCAGGCACCGAGTTCGAGCAGGCCTTCACCGCCCTCAAGGGCAAGGTCGACGCCGTCCTCGCACCGAACGACAACAACGCTGCAGCCATCATCCAGATCCTCGACAAGAACAAGCAGCGGGCCGCCATCTCGGGCCAGGACGCTTCGGTTGCCGGTCTGCAGAACGTCCTGCTCGGCAAGCAGACGGGTACCGTCTACAAGCCGTTCAAGGTTGAGGCGAAGGCCGCTTCCAACCTCGCCATCGCGCTCCTCAAGGGCAAGAAGCCCAAGGCGAGCAAGAAGCTCGCGGACGGCACGCCGTTCGTCGCGCTGAACCCGATCCTGGTCAAGGCCAACAACGTCAAGGTTGTCGTGGCCGCCGGTGACGCGAAGGCAAGCGACATCTGCACCGCAGACGTCGCCGCAGCCTGCAAGAAGTTCGGCATCAAGTAACAACGCCGTGGAGCCCTGCGCCTTCAATCTGATTGCGGGCGCAGGGCTTCGCTATAACCGTCGATCCTTGTTGTTGCAGAGGGGCACACAATGGCAGTTCCAGTCGTAGAACTCACTGGAATCAAGAAGAGTTTCGGCCCCGTTGAGGTGCTCAAGGGCGTCGACCTGACCGCGTTCGCGGGTGAGGTCACGGCCCTGGTGGGCGACAACGGTGCAGGCAAGTCAACGCTCATCAAGGGGCTTGCCGGTGTGCAGCCCTACGACGAGGGCAGCATCCGCTTCGGTGGTGAGGAGGTGGAGATCCGCGATCCTCGTGCTGCAAGCGCCATGGGCATCGAGGTCGTGTACCAGGACCTCGCCCTGTGCGAGAACCTCGACATCGTCCAGAACATGTTCCTCGGCCACGAGTCGCTGAAGGGCGGCACGTTGCACGAGGCGGACATGGAGCTGCAGGCCACCAAGGCCATGCAGAGCCTGTCCGTTCGCACCGTGCAGTCGGTCCGCCAGAAGGTCTCGTCGCTCTCCGGCGGACAGCGCCAGACCGTCGCCATCGCCCGCTCGATCCTGCGCGAGGCCAAGCTCGTCATCCTCGACGAGCCGACCGCCGCGCTCGGTGTCGCACAGACCGAGCAGGTGCTCAACCTGGTGCGCCGCCTCGCCGATCACGGGGTCGCGGTCATCATGATCAGCCACAACCTGAGCGACGTGTTCAAGGTGACCGACCACATCGCGGTCCTCTACCTCGGCCGCATGGTCGCCAAGCTGGAGACCGCGAAGACGGACAACGCCGAGGTCGTCGCGTACATCACCGGCACCAAGACGCAGGAAGGACTCAACTGATCATGTCAACGCAGATGTCGCTGGCGAGCGGCCATGAGGGCACGCTCAAGGATCAGTTCAACGCCTACGTGCGTCGGCTGAAGAACGGCGAGATGGGACCGCTGCCCGCCATCGGTGCCACCCTCATCCTCACCGGGCTCTTCGCCTACCTCAGCCCCTACTTCCTCACGCGCCTGAACTTCACCAACATGTTCGTGCAGGCGGCCGAGCTCACGATGCTCTCGAGCGCGCTGGTCTTCGTCATCCTGCTGGCGGAGATCGACCTCGCTGCCGGTGTCACCGCCGGTGTCGCGATGGCCGTGTTCATCACGCTCATCAAGGACCACAACCTGAACTGGATCGTGGCGCTCGCCGCGGCCTTCCTGGTGGGCATCATCATCGGATCCGTCATCGGCTTCATGGTGGCCAAGATCGGCGTTCCATCGTTCGTGGTGACGCTTGCCTTCTTCCTCGGCTTCCAGGGCATGCAGCTGGTACTCCTCGGCGAGGGTGGCGTGTACCGCGTCGAGACGCCGGCCATCCTCTCGATCATGAACAACAACATCCCGCCTGCCGCCGGATGGGCAATGGTCCTCATCTCGGCCGCCGTGGTGCTCGTCATCGGCCTGTGGGACCGCGGTCGTCGATCTGCCTCCGGCCTGGTGAACAAGCCGATCTCCATGCTCGGCATCAAGATCGGCGCCATCCTGGTGCTCGGCGGCTTCGCGGTGAATGTCATGAACCAGGACCGCAGCCAAGGCGTCATCCCCATCGAGGGCGTACCGATCGTGGTGCCCATCTCGCTGGTGATCCTGTTCATCGGCAGTTTCGTCCTGGAGCGCACCAAGTTCGGTCGGCACCTGTACGCCATCGGCGGCAACCCCGAGGCCGCCCGTCGCGCCGGTATCAAGGTGGCTCGCATCCGCATCTACGCGTTCATCGTGTGCGCCGTGCTCGCCGTGGTCTCCGGCGTCTTCCACGCCAGTCGCATCGGCAGCGTCGACGGCTCAGCCGGACACACCATCGTGCTCTCCGGTGTGGCGGCGGCAGTGGTCGGTGGTGTGAGCCTCTTCGGTGGCCGCGGCAAGCTCTCCAACGCCGCCATCGGCGCGATCGTCATCACCATGATCGACAACGGCCTCGGCCTGCTGCAGATGGCTGCTGGCATCAACTTCCTGGTGGAGGGTGGCGTCCTGCTCCTCGCAGCCACGATCGACGCGCTGGCGCGTCGTCGCAGCGGCGGAAGCATCGCCCGCTCCTAGTCGAACAGTGAAGCCTTCCCGCAACGAACGGACCACCGTATGAAATTCACCGACGGATTCTGGATGATGCGGGAGGGCTTCACTGCGCTCTACGCCGCGCAGGCCTACTCCACCAAGGTGGTGCAAGGCGAATGCGGCGCTGCCCTCCGCGTCCTGGGCACGCCTCGCATCGTGCACCACCGCGGCGAGACGCTGAACACCGCCACCTTCTCCATCGGCATCGACGCCCCCGCGGCCGACGTGGTGCGAGTCCGGGTCGCCCACCACACCGGTGGTGCGCCCTCGCTGCGCTTCCCGGTGAGCACGTCTGATGCGCACGCAACGGCGGTCGAGCACGACGGCCACACCGACCTCATCTCCGGCGCCCTCACGGCGCGCGTCCACTCCGGCGAGCAGTGGAACCTCGAGTTCATCGCTGGAGGGCGCGTCATCACGCACCAGCGCCAGCGCAGCCTCGCCATCGTCACGGATGCCTCAGGCGGACACCACATGGCGGCGCAGTTGGCGCTGGGCGTGGGCGAGAACGTGTACGGCCTGGGCGAGCGCTTCACCGCATTCGTGAAGAACGGCCAGGCGGTCGACATCTGGAACGCCGATGGCGG
Organism: Actinomycetes bacterium; assembly: GCA_021784375.1. The sequence continues at coordinate 8,567 of JAJXSV010000046.1, forward strand.
CACCAGCAGTGAGCAGGCGTACAAGAACATCCCCTTCTACCTCACGAACGCCGGATACGGGGTGTTCGTGAACCACAGTGGCCGGGTGTCGCTCGAGGTGGCCAGCGAGGCCGTGGAGCGCGTGCAGTTCAGCGTGGAGGCGCAGGACCTCGAGTACCTCGTCATCCACGGCCCCACGCCACGCGAGATCCTCGCCAAGTACACGGCGCTCACGGGACGCGCACCGGTGCTCCCCGATTGGTCCTTCGGATTGTGGTTGAGCACCTCGTTCGTCACCGATTACGACGAACGCACGGTGAAGACCTTCATCGACGGCATGCGCGAACGGGACATCCCGCTCTCGGTGTTCCACTTCGATTGCTTCTGGATGCACGAGTACCAGTGGTGTGACTTCGAATGGGATCCGCAGACCTTCCCCGAGCCTGCGGCGATGCTCCGTCGTCTGAAGGCCGATGGCCTGCGCATCAGCCTCTGGATCAACCCCTACATCGGGCAGGCCTCTCCGCTGTTCGATGAGGCCAAGGCGCTGGGCTACCTGCTGCGTCGAAATGACGGACCCGGCGGGACCGCCGGGAGTGTGTGGCAGTGGGATCTGTGGCAGGCCGGCAACGCCATCGTGGACTTCACCAACCCCGGTGCCCGCACCTGGTTCCAGTCGAAGCTGCGGCCACTGCTCGACATGGGCGTCGACTGCTTCAAGACGGACTTCGGCGAGCGCATCCCACTCGACGTGGTGTACCACGATGGTGCGAACCCGGAGCAGATGCACAACCTGTACACGCGCCTCTACAACGAGACCGTCTTCGAGTTGCTGCGTGAGGTGAACGGTGACGACGCCATCGTCTTCGCCCGGAGCGCGACGGTGGGCGGGCAGTCGATGCCGGTCCACTGGGGTGGTGACAACACCTCCTCCTTCGAGTCCATGGCGGAGAGCCTGCGCGGCGGATTGAGCCTCGGCCTGAGCGGTTTCGGCTACTGGAGCCACGACATCGGCGGCTTCGAGGGCAGCCCGGACCCTGCGGTGTTCAAGCGCTGGCTGGCCTTCGGCATGCTGAGTTCGCACAGCCGCCTGCACGGCAACGAATCGGTGCGCGTGCCGTGGGCCTTCGACGAGGAGGCGGTCGAGGTCACCCGCAAGTTCGCCAAGCTCAAGCAGGACCTGCTTCCCTACCTGAGAGCGACCGCGCAGGAGGTGCATGACACCGGCACCCCCATGATGCGCGCGATGCTCGTGGAGTTCCCCGACGACCGCACCTGCTGGTTCCTGGACCAGCAGTACATGTTCGGTCCCGACCTCCTGGTGGCGCCGGTGTTCAGTGCCGGGGAGGACGTCGAGTTCTACCTGCCCGCAGGCACCTGGACCAACTACTTCACCGGCGAGGCCGTCACGGGCGGATGCTGGCGCAGGGAACAGCACGGCTTCGATTCGCTGCCCCTGTACGTGCGCGAGGATGCGCGCCTGCTGCGCCGTTAGCGCCAGTGGTGCACGAGTTCCGCCCGCGCAGACTCCGGGTAGTCGGATTCCGGTCGCCAGGCCAGCGCGTCGAAGGGGCACACCTCCACGCAGATGCCGCAGTTCATGCAGCGTGCGAAGTCGATGCGGAAGTCGTCGAGGACATTCACGATGCGCGGCCTCGGCAACGCAGCCGTCTGGGGATCGACGTCCTGGTGGCTGTCGAGGCTCATGCACCAGGTGGGGCACTCGCGCACGCACAGCATGCACGAGGTGCACTTGCCGGGATCAAGCTCGAGGACGCCTCGCGTGGTGGTCATGGCAGCACCCCCGGCGGCAGTTGTCGGCGACGCGCCACCGCGCCGCCCGGCTCCTTCTCCCCCGGCCAGGCCGTCGTCTGCCGAGCGTCGAGGGCGGCGTCCCTTCGCATGGGGGCGCCACTGCCTGCGGCGAGGAGCAGTGGCGCGGTGTCATGTCCGCGGAAGTCCACGCCGAACATCTCCGCGATCTCGCGCTCGTACCAGGCAGCCTGCGGCAGGAGATCGATGATGCTGTCGATCGCCCCAGCGGCCGTGGTGGTGAGCACGAGTTCGTCGGTGTCACCGCGACGAAGGCGCAGCCACAGTTCCGGGCCGTCGAACTCCACGCCCATCAGGGTGACGAATTGCGCGTAGCCGTCGCCCATGGACGCCACTACGCAGGCACGCCAATCCGCGGGCTCAACGCGCTGCATCGCTGAGCACCTCCCGCGCCGCTCGCGCCACCGCGCCCCACAGGACGGATGGGGGCGGCGGGCATCCGGGGACGAAGAGTCGGGCCCCGGGCCATCCCTGCAGCACGGCGTGCGAGTCCCAGTAGGGGCCGCCACTGGACGCGCACACCCCGTAGGCGACGACAGCCCGCGGCTCCGGTGCAGCAGCCACCCGGGCTTCCACGAGGTCCCGATTGGCACGCGTGATGGTGCCGGCGAGCACCACCACGGTCACGTCGCGCGGGCCCTCGTCGGGTACCCATTCCACATCGGGCAGGGCCGGGGGCTCGTGCAGGGCGGTGGCCACCTCGACGGCGCAGCAGGCGAGCAACACCGGATGCACTGCGACTCGCATGGTCGCAGGCTATCGACCCCAAGGGCTGATGAGCGCCCGCATGCGGGCCGTCGAAGCCCGGCCCCTCCGACGGCCCATTGGTCACGTTTCGGGCAACGGAGCCGAATGCGCGCCAAAGACATGCAATTGCACCGCCAAGGGCCGAAATCCGGGCGCTGCGAATTCGGACATCGCGGGGCCGCAGGACGACAATTGTCGATGGCGGCAATGAGGTCGCCAAGCGGTGGCAGCGGCCACCGACACAGTGAGGTAGACGTGTCCAAGCAAGTTGTAACGCTGGATCAGGTCATCATTCGCTTCGCCGGCGACTCCGGCGACGGCATGCAGCTCACCGGTGACCAGTTCACCGCCGAGACAGCCGCCTACGGCAATGACCTGTCCACCATGCCCGACTATCCGGCTGAGATCCGAGCGCCCCAGGGCACGCTCCACGGTGTCTCTTCCTTCCAGTTGCACTTCGCCGATCATGAGGTGCTGACGCCGGGCGACGAGGCGAATGTGCTCGTCGCGATGAACCCGGCGGCGCTCAAGGCGAATCTCGCACTGCTCGCGCCGGGCGCCACGCTCATCGTCAACTCGGATGAGTTCACCAAGCGGAACCTCGAGAAGGTGGGCTACTGGTCGAACCCGCTGGAGGACGGCTCGCTGGGCAAGTACGACCTCCATGCCATCCACCTGACCTCGCAGACCGTCGAGGCGCTCAAGGAGTTCGACCTCACGCGCAAGGAGGCCGAGCGCTCGAAGAACATGTACGCGCTGGGGCTGCTCTCCTGGTTGTATTCACGCCCCACGGACTCGGCCCGTCGCTTCCTCGAGAAGAAGTTCGCCAAGAAGCCCGAGGTGATGGCCGCCAACCTGGCCGCGCTCGAGGCGGGCTGGTCGTACGGCGAGACGACCGAGATCTTCACCGTGCACTACGAGATCAAGCCGTCCTCACCGGCCCCGGGCACCTACCGCTACATCACCGGCAACATCGCCACTGCGTACGGGCTCATCGCCGCTTCGGTGAAGTCCGGGCTACCGCTGTTCCTCGGCTCGTACCCGATCACACCGGCCACGGACATCCTGCACGAGTTGGCGAAGCACAAGAACTTCGGTGTTCGCACCTTCCAGGCGGAGGACGAGATCGCGGGTATCGGCTCCGCCATCGGCGCGGCCTACGGCGGCATGCTGGCAGTGACGACCACCTCCGGCCCCGGTATCGCACTGAAGTCCGAGGCCATCGGGCTGGCCGTGGCCCTGGAGTTGCCCGTCATCATCATCGACGTGCAGCGCGGTGGACCCTCGACCGGCCTGCCGACCAAGACCGAGCAGGCGGACCTGCTGCAGGTCATGTTCGGCCGCAACGGCGAGTCACCGGTGCCGATCGTGGCCGCCCAGTCGCCGGCCGACTGCTTCAACGCGGCCGTCGAAGCCGCGCGCATCGCGGTGAAGTACCGCACACCGGTGTTCCTGCTCACCGACGGCGCGCTCGCCAATGGCGCGGAGCCCTGGCTGCTCCCGAAGCTGACGGAGATCCCGGCCATCGATCCCGACTTCCTCGAGGCCCCCAACCACGAGCTCGACGGCGTCGACGTGCTCTGGCCCTTCAAGCGGGATCCCGAGACGCTGGCGCGGCCCTGGATCAAGCCCGGCACGCCCGGGCTCGAGCACCGCATCGGCGGCATCGAGAAGGCAGACGGCACCGGCAACATCTCCTACGACCCGGACAACCACGACAAGATGGTGCGCCTGCGCGCCGCCAAGGTGCAGGGCATCGAGCGCGAGGTGCCGCACCTGTTCCTCGACGATCCCACGGGTGATGCGGAGGTACTGGTGCTGGGCTGGGGGTCCACCTACGGGCCCATCGGCGCCGCCTGCCACGAGTTGCGCAAGGAGGGCATCAAGGTGGCACAGGCCCACCTGCGCCTGCTCAACCCCTTCCCCGCCGACACCGAGCAGGTGCTGAAGCGCTACCGGAAGGTGCTCATCCCCGAGATGAACCTCGGGCAGCTCGCATTGCTGGTGCGCGGCAGGTTCCTCGTCGACGCACTG
>JAJXSV010000389.1 GCA_021784375.1 Actinomycetes bacterium
CCGACAGCGAGGGGCCCCCGGACGATGTCCGAGGGCCCCTTGCCCGACTGGCGGTGCAGCGGTCAGCCGAGGTCGAAGCGATCCAGGTCCATGACCTTGGTCCAGGCCGCGATGAAGTCCGTTGCGAACTTCCGCTTCCCATCATCGCTCGCGTACACCTCGGCCAGGGCCCGCAGCTGCGAATTCGAGCCGAACACGAGGTCGACGCGGCTGGCCGTCCAACGCACCCTGCCCGATGCGCGGTCCCGACCCTCGAACATCTCCTCGGAGTCCGACGTCGGATGCCAGGTGGTGGCCATGTCCAGCAGGTTCACGAAGAAGTCATTGCTCAGGGTGCCCGGTCGCGAGGTGAGCACGCCGGTCCGCGAGCCGTCGTGATTGGCTCCGAGCACACGCATGCCGCCGATGAGTGCGGTCATCTCCGGCGCGGTCAGCGTGAGCATTCCGGCCCGCTCCACGAGCAGTTGCTCCGCGGGCCGGGCCTGCCCCGCCGCCAGGTAGTTGCGGAAGCCATCAGCGCTGGGCTCGAGCACTGCGAAGGACTCGGCGTCGGTCTGTGTCGCGGTGGCGTCCGTCCGACCAGGCGTGAACGGCACCTTGAGGGCGAGGCCCGCATCGCGTGCCGCCTGCTCGACCGCCGCGCATCCCCCGAGCACGATGAGATCAGCCAGCGAGACCTGCTTGTTGCCGGTCTGCGCCTCGTTGAACTCGCGTTGGATGGAGGTGAGGGTGCGCAGGACCTTGGCCAGCACACGCGGGCTGTTGGCGGGCCAGTCCTTCTGCGGCGCCAATCGGATACGCGCCCCGTTTGCACCACCGCGCTTGTCCGTGCCCCGGAAGGTGGACGCAGACGCCCAGGCCACCAGCACCAGCTGCGATGGCTTCAGGCCGGATCCCAGGATCGCCTGCTTCAGGGTCGCGACGTCCTTCGCGGTGATGAGCTTGTGCGTCACTGGCGGCACCGGGTCCTGCCAGATGAGCGCCTCCGACGGCACCTCCCTGCCGAGGTAGCGCGTGACCGGACCCATGTCGCGGTGGGTCAACTTGAACCAGGCCCGCGCGAAGGCGTCGGCGAACTGCTCGGGGTGCTCGAGGAAGCGCCGCGCGATCGGTTCGTAGATCGGGTCCATGCGCAGGGCGAGGTCGGTGGTGAGCATCACCGGCGCGTGCCGCTTCCCGGCGACGTGTGCATCGGGCACGGCCCGAGCGGCCTTGGGGTCAGTGGGGATCCACTGCTGGGCTCCCGCGGGGCTCTTCGACAGTTGCCATTCGTAGCCGAACAGCGTCTCGAGGAAGCCGTTGTCCCAGCGAATCGGATCGGGCTTCCAGGCGCCCTCGAGGCCGCTCGTGATGGTGTCGCCCGCACGGCCGGAGCGGAAGCTGTTCTTCCACCCCAACCCCATCTCCTGCAATGGGGCGCCCTCCGGCTCCGGACCCACGTACTTGCCGGGGTCGGCTGCACCATGCGTCTTGCCGAAGGAGTGGCCACCGGCGACCAGCGCAACCGTCTCCTCGTCGTTCATGGCCATGCGCCGGAAGGTCTCACGGATGTCCCTCGCCGCGGCCAGCGGGTCCGGGACGCCGTTCGGTCCCTCCGGATTCACGTAGATGAGCCCCATCTGCACGGCCGCAAGCGGGTTCTCCAACTGCCGGTCACCCTGGTAGCGCTCGTCGCCCAGCCAGGTGCGTTCCGAGCCCCAGTAGAGGTCGTCGGGCTCCCACACGTCGGCACGTCCACCGCCGAAGCCGAAGGTCGTGAAGCCCATGGACTCGAGCGCGCAGTTGCCCGCGAGCACCATGAGGTCCGCCCAGGAGATCCTGCGACCGTACTTCTGCTTGACGGGCCACAGCAGTCGGCGGGCCTTGTCCAGGTTGGCGTTGTCCGGCCAGCTGTTCAAGGGGGCGAATCGCTGCATGCCCGCGCCGGCGCCACCGCGCCCATCGCTGATGCGGTAGGTGCCTGCGCTGTGCCAGGCCATGCGGATGAAGAGCGGCCCGTAGTGGCCGTAGTCGGCGGGCCACCAGGCCTGTGAGGTCGACATCAAGTCCATGATGTCCTGCTTCACGGCCTTGAGGTTCAGGCTCTTGAACTCCTTCGCGTAGTCGAAGTCGGGGCCCATGGGATCGGCAGCCGGCAGGTTCGCGTGCAGCGGCCTCAGGTCGAGCGCGTTCGGCCACCAATCGCGGATCGAGGTCCCCTGGTGGGGGTTGCCGCGCGGACTGCCGTCGATCGGACGCTCGTGCTCATGTGTCATGTTGCGATCTCCTTCGCATGCTGCGGTGCTTGACGGGGGATCCCTCGCGTGCTGGGCTCCCCGACGGTCACATCAAGGACTGTATGCGCTCAGGGACCTTCGGCACATCCCCCGTCTTGCCCCTTCGACAGGTCACCAGGCGTCGGGTGCGGGCCGTCCGTAGAGCCAGCCTTGGGCGAACGACCAGCCCTGCCGGATGAGCTTGGCCTCCTGCTCCACGGTCTCCACGCCTTCGGCGATGGCCGTGAGCTGCAGGCCGCGCGCCAGGCCGTGCAGCCCCTCCGCGAGGTGCTCCGAGTGGCCGTCTCCGGCGGCCACCTCCGCGGTGAAGGACTTGTCCAACTTGAGGCCCGCAATGGGTAGGTCGCGCAGGTGGCTGATCGACGAGAAGCCGGTTCCGAAGTCATCCACCCACCAGTCGATGCCGAGTGCGGCGAGTGCGTGCATGGTGTCCTTGACCCCGCCGGTGACATGGAAGATCGAGGTCTCGGTGAGTTCGAACTTCAGGCGCCTGGGATCCACCCCGCTGCGGGCGAGCTCCTCGGCGATCCACCCCGGGAAGGCATCGGAGCCCAGCGAGGTCGCGGACACGTTGTAGCTGTACGTGATCTCCGCGGGCGCGTGCTTCGCCGCCGCCAGCGTCTGCATGAACACCGTGTGATC
>JAJXSV010000390.1 GCA_021784375.1 Actinomycetes bacterium
GTCAGCCGAGCAGAGCGACTTCTACTACAACGTGGGCGGCAGCCCCTTCGCCACCAATGCCTATTCGCTTCCAGTGTTCGGCGGCAACCACGACATGGGCCGCATCGCCTACGAGCTGGCCGATGCCGCCAACCTGGATCCGTCGAACAAGTCCGACAATGCGCGGTTGCTGGCCCGCGTCAAACTCGCCACTGCTGTCATGTTCCTCATGCGGGGTGCGCCCGTCGTGTACTACGGCGACGAGGTGGGCATGATCGGCGCCGGCGGCGACAAGGCCGCAAGGCAGGACATGTTCCCGACCAATGTGAGCGACTGGCAGACCGAGCCGCGTCTGGGCAGCAAGCCCATCGGCCTCGGGAGTTCGCTGGGCGCGGCTGCCCTGAAGTTGCCGATCGCGGCCGAGATCACCTCCCTGAACGCCTTGCGCGCCAGGTACGCGGCCCTGCGCAACGGTGCATTCATCCCGCGTTCGGCCACCAGTGGCGTCGCGGCGTGGTCGAAGGTCGCGTCCACGGAACGGCGTGAGTACCTGGTGGTGGCCAACTCGGACGACAGCGCCCGGACCGTCACCGTGCCGGTCGCCACGCCACGGTCCAAGTTCGTGTCGATCTTCGGCCCGGCCATGTCGCCCGTCGCCACCGCCGCGGGCCGGCTCAAGGTGCGGATCGCCGCCCGCAGCGCCATCGTCCTGCGCGCGGTCCGGCTGCTGCCGACCATGGCAGCAGCGCCCGTGCTGGCGGCAACGGTGGCACGCGACTACACGCTGGGGGCGATCGTGGCCGCCGCCACCACCAAGGTGATGGACCCCTTGACGGTCACCTTCGCGGCGCGCTCCTGCGCCACCTGCACCTGGTCCGCCCTGGGCTCCGTGGACGCACCGCCGTACAAGCTGGTGGTGCCGAGTTCGGCGTGGGCCGGCGGTACCTACCTCGACATCGTGGCGCTGACACGCACGAGCGATGGCAAGGTCGCCGCTGGGGCCGTCGCACACGTCGCCGAGGCGCTCGCGCCGAAGGCCTGAACCCCGTCCCACCGCCGTACGGAATGGATCTGAGACGATGTACGAACCCCGGCCCTTCGTCCGCATCAAGCATCCGGACTGGTCCCGCAACGCCACCATCTACCAGATCAACACCCGGCAGTTCACCGAGGAGGGCAGTTTCCGCGCGGCGGCCGAGCAGCTGCCCCGGCTGCGGGACCTCGGTGCCGACATCATCTGGCTGATGCCGGTGCATCCCATCGGCGAACGGCATCGCAAGGGATCACTCGGTTCGCCGTATTCCGTCAAGGACTACTACAGCGTGAACCCGGAGTTCGGCACGGCTGCCGACCTCAAGGCCTTCGTCGCGCGCGCTCACGCGCTTGGGCTCCACGTGATCCTCGATTGGGTGGCGAACCACACCGCGTGGGACAACAACCTCGTCGATGAGCACCCGGAGTGGTACTCCCGCACTTGGGACGGCAACTTCCGACCGACCCCATGGTGGGACTGGGATGACATCATCGACCTCGACTACTCGCAGCCGGCGGTGCGCGAGTACATGACGAACGCGCTGCTGCACTGGGTGCGCGAGTTCGACGTGGATGGGTACCGCTGCGACGTCGCCGGCTTCGTACCCACCGACTTCTGGGAGACGGCGCGGGCGGAGCTCGACAAGGTCAAGCCGGTCTTCATGCTCGCAGAATGGGAGTCCAAGGACTTGCACGCAGCGGCCTTCGACATGACGTATGGCTGGCAGTGGAACCAGACGATGCACCACATCGCGCAGGGGAAGTCCGACCTCAACGGCCTGTTCGTCTACTACTCATGGAACGAGAAGTTCTGGCCCAAGGACTCGTTCCGCATGATGATGGTGAGCAACCACGATCACAACTCCTGGGAGGGCACGGAGTTCGAGAAGTTCGGTGAGATGCTGCCGGCGGCGATCGTGCTCTCCGTGATCGGCGAGGGCATGCCGCTGCTGTACAACGGCCAGGAGGCCGGTTACGACCATCGCTTGGCCTTCTTCGAGAAGGATCCCATCGTGTGGGGTGAGCACTGGCAGGGTGACCTCTACAGGCGCCTGTTCGCCCTGAAGCACGCCAACCGGGCACTCTGGAACGGGTCCTGGGGCGGCACCATGGTGGGCGTGAAGCACGACCAGTGGGCGCACGTGCTCGCCTTCGTCCGCGACATGGAGGGCGACCGTGTGTTCGGCCTGTTCAACTTCACCGGCGAGCAGCGCATGGTCACCTTCAACGAGACCCTGCACCACGGCGACTACGTCGAGTTCACCTCTGGCGACAGGGTCGTCATCGATGCCGCCACACGCTTCGACCTCGAGCCATGGGCTTGGAGGGTCTTCCATCGGGAGTCCCCTACGATCCCAGCATGAGTCTCGTCGTCGGTTTCGACCTGGACATGACGCTGGTCGATTCCGCTGACGGCATCGCGGATGCGCTGGTACACGTGTTCGCGGACCACGGCGCGGACGTCCGTCGTGACGATGTGCTGGCCACCATCGGCCTGCCCCTCGACATGGTCTTCCCCATGTGGCTGCCCGACGAGTCGTATGAGCAGCTGCTCGACGAGTACCGCGACCACTACGGCAGATTCGGCATCCCGCGATCGAGGTTGCTCCCCGGCGCGCGCGATGCGGTCGACGCCGTCCACGAAGCCGGCGGACGCGTGATCGTCATCAGCGCCAAGAAGAAGGACTTCGTGGACCGCGTCATCGAGGTCGTGCAGCTCCCGGTGGACACGACCTATGGCTACCTGTTCGCGGAGCACAAGGGTGCGGTGCTGAAGCAGGAGGCCGCCTCCGTGTATGTCGGCGACCATGAGGGCGACATCCGGGCTGCCCGCGCTGCTGACGCACTGTCCTTCGTCGTGACCACCGGACCGATGTCGAGGGAGGAGCTCGAGCAGCACGA
>JAJXSV010000047.1 GCA_021784375.1 Actinomycetes bacterium
TGATGGCGGTCAGGTCGCGACCGGTCTCGGTGGGCAGGTTGCCCTCCGGAACACCCCACACCGTGGCCATCTCGCTGCGGGCCGCTGCATCCGCGAGCGGCCGGCCAGCGGGCAGGAGGCCCGGCAGCAGGCCGGCCTCGAGCGCGCCACGGTCGCCGGCACGACGCGGGACCCAGGCCAGCCGGGCGCCGGTGCGCTCGGCGAGTGCCTGCGCGGCCGACAGGGCACCGGGCACGGTGGCCATGCGCTCACCGATGAGGATGATGCCGTTGTCGGACAAGCGGGCCACGAGCTCGTCACCGAGCGCGTTGAGGACGCGAGCCTCGTCGCCAGCAGCGGTGGCGACGAGCTGGGCGTTGAGCTTGACCAGGCCGAGTGAGGCGTACGGCGCGATGGCGGCGACCTTGGTGCGCTTCCTGCCCACAGCCTTGCGCAGGCGCAGGTGCACGATCGGGCTCTCGTCCTCGGGCTCGAAGCCGACGAGCAGCACGAACGCGGCCTTGTCGAGATCCGTGTAGGCGACGGTGACGCCGGTTCCCGCGATATGCGCGGCGAGGAACGAGGCCTCCTCCGCGGAGTGCGGACGCGACCGGAAGTCGAGGTCATCGGTTCCGAGGACGCCGCGCGCGAACTTCGAGTAGGCCCAGGCGTCCTCCACGGTGTGCCGTCCACCCGTGATGACGGCCTTGCGACCGGCTGCCTTCAGGCCCTCGGCAGCGGCCGCGATGGCGGCCGGCCACGATGCCGGGCGCAGCACGCCCTCGGCGTCGCGCACGAGCGGTGTGGTGAGGCTGGACGCCTCTCCGTAGGCGAACGCGAAGCGGCCCTTGTCGCAGTTCCACTCCTTGTTCACCAAGGGGTCATTCCAGGCGAGCCGTCGTTGGACCTCTCCGCGGCGGATGTCGGTGCGCAGGGCGCAGCCGGCAGCGCAGTGCTCGCAGGTCGTCGGCACGGAGACGAGGTCGAAGGGACGGGCCTTGAAGCGGTACTTCTCGCTCGTCAGGGCGCCCACCGGGCAGATCTGGATGACGTTGCCAGAGAAGTAGGAGTCGAAGGGCTGCTCCTCGGAGATGCCCACCTGCTGGTTCGAGCCCCGCTCGAGCAGGTCGATGAAGGGGTCTCCGGCGACCTCGTCGGCGAAGCGCGTGCACCGCGTGCACATGACGCAGCGCTCACGGTCGAGCAGGATCTGGGCGGAGATGTTGATCGGCTTCTCGAAGGTGTTCTTCGGGATGTCGAAGCGCGAGTCCGCACGTCCTACCTGCATCGACTGGTTCTGCAGCGGGCATTCGCCGCCCTTGTCGCAGACCGGGCAGTCCAGCGGGTGGTTGGCGAGGATGAACTCCATGACGCCGGCCTGGGCAGCACGCGTCACCGCGGAGGTGGCGCCCGTGCGCACCTTCATGCCGTCCCCGCACGGGATGGCACAGGAAGGCTGGGGCTTGGGCATGCCCTCGACCTCGACCAGGCAGGCACGGCACACGGCCACCGGCTCGAGGTCGGGGTGGTCGCAGAAGCGCGGGATCTGGATGCCCAGCATCTCCGCGGCACGGATGATGAGCGTGCCCTTGGGGACCTGCAGGTCGATGCCGTCGATGGTGACGGTGATGACCTCTACGGGCAGCGTTTCCGCGGCGGGCGGGTTGGACATGATGGTCATGCGCTTGCTCCTACGAAGGCCGCGGTCGGGGCGAACGAGCTGTCAGCCGCCGTGTGCATGCCCGCTTCGAATTCATGCCGGAAGTACTTGAGGGCCGCCGGGATCGGCGTGGCAGCCGCGTCACCGAGCGGACAGAAGGTGCGTCCGAACATCTGCTTGCAGAGGTCCTCGAGCAGGCTGATGTCGTCAGGACGCCCATGGCCGTTCTCCAGGCGGTGCATGACCTCGGAGACCCAGAAGGTGCCCTCACGGCAGGGCGTGCACTTGCCGCAGGACTCGTGCTTGTAGAAGTGCAGCCAACGTGAGACGGCCTTGACGACGCTCGTCGTCTGGTCGAACACCATCGGCGTGGCGGTGCCGAGCATGGTGCCCGCCGCGGCCATGTCCTCATAGGTGAAGGGGACATCGAGGTGATCGGCTGTGAGCATCGGCACGGAGGAGCCGCCCGGCAGCCAGAACTTCACGGTGCTGCCATCGCGCATCCCGCCGGCGTGCTCGATGAGCTCGCGCATGGTGATGCCCAGCGGGGCCTCGAAGATGCCGGGGCGCTTGACGTGACCGGAGACCGCGAACAGCTTGAAGCCGGGTGACTTCTCGGAGCCCCATTGCCGGAACCACTCGACGCCGTTGCGCATGATGTAGGGGACGTTCGCGATCGTCTCCACGTTGTTGATGACGGTCGGTGATGCGTACAGACCGGCGACAGCAGGGAATGGGGGCTTCAGGCGCGGCTGACCGCGGTGGCCCTCGAGCGACTCCAGCAGAGCCGTCTCCTCGCCGCAGATGTAGGCGCCGCCTCCGGGCTGGATGACGACGTCGATGTCGATGCCCTTGCCGTACACGTCCTTGCCGAGGTGACCGGCGGCGTACGCCTCGTTCACGGCGGCACGCATGCGACGGTGCGCGTGTGGCACCTCGCCACGGATGTAGATGAAGGCGTGCTTGGCGCGAATGGCATGGCAGGTGATGGCGATGCCCTCGATGAGCGCATGCGGGTTGGCCATGATGAGCGCGATGTCCTTGCAGGCACCGGGCTCCGACTCGTCAGCGTTCACCACCAGGTAGTGCGGCTTGCCGTCCTGCGGTACGAATCCCCACTTCATGCCGGTCGGGAACCCGGCGCCACCGCGTCCGCGGAGGCCGGTGTCCTTGACCAGTTGGATGATGGCATCGGGATCCGTGTCGAGCGCCTTCTTCAGGCCCTCGTAGCCATGGTGGCGCGAGTAGCCGGCCAGCGTGTAGCTGTCCGGCTCGTCCCAGTGCGCGGTCAGGATCGGTGTCAGCGTCATGTCACACCTGGCTTTCCGGGAGCAGGGTCCCCGCGGCCTTCGCCGCGTTCAACCCCACCAGCATCTTGTCGTCAGTGGTGTGGGCGTGCTCGAGGCCGTCCTCGAAGCCCGCGATCGTGCGCTCGCTGTCCTTGAGGGTGCGGATCGCCGGACCCCGGGTCGCCATCACCTCTTCACCGCGCTGCAGCCGGCCGACGAACTCACGGACCATGGCCACGGTGGCGTCGTCGATGAACTCCCAGTCGATGGTGACGACGGGAGCGTGCGTGCAGGCCGCCTGGCACTCGATGCGCTCGAGGGTGAACATGCCGTCCTCGGTCGTCTCGTCATGGCCGGCACCGAGGTCCTGCGTGAGCGCCTCCCAGATGGCGTCACCACCGAGCAGCCCGCACATGGTGTTCGTGCAGACGCCGATGTGGTGCTTGCCCGTGTTGTGTCGCGAGTACATCGTGTAGAACGACGAGACCGCTGCCACCTCAGCCGTGGTGAGGTCGAGCAACTCCGCGCACATGGCGATGCCCTCGGGGGTCACATAGCCCTCGATGCTCTGCAACAGGTGCAGCATCGGGAGCAATGCGGATCGCGGAACCGGGTACCGGCTCATCAACGCTTCCGCGTCGCGACGGACATTTGCATCGAGCGACATCAGCGGTCCACCCCACCCATCACGGGATCGATACTTGCGACGGAGGCGATGACGTCGGCGACCATGCCGCCTTCGCACAGCGCGGGAATCGCCTGCAGGTTGTTGAACGAGGGCTCACGGAAGTGCACGCGGTACGGGCGCGTGCCACCGTCGGAGACGACGTGCGCGCCGATCTCGCCCTTCGGCGACTCCAGCGGCACGTAGGCCTGCCCGGTCGGGACCGTGAAGCCCTCGGTCACGAGCTTGAAGTGATGGATCAGCGACTCCATCGACGTGCCCATGATCTTCCTGATGTGCTCGAAGCTGTTGCCCTGCCCATCGGCGCCCACCTGGAGCTGCGCGGGCCAGGCGATGCGCTTGTCCGCCACCATCACCGCGCCGGGACGCAGGCGGTCGAGGCACTGCTCGACGATCTTCACCGACTCATCCATCTCGCGGATGCGGATGAGGAAGCGGCCGTAGTTGTCGCAGGTGTTCTCGGTGATGACATCGAACTCGTAGGTCTCGTAGTCGAGGTAGGGCTGCATCCGACGAAGGTCCCAGGGCAGGCCGGTGGCGCGAAGCAGCGGGCCGGTGACGCCCAGCGCCACGCAGGCGGTCAGGTCGAGGTAGCCGGTGCCGACGTTGCGCGCGGTCCAGATCGGGTTGTCGATCAGCATGTTCGCGTTGTCGTGCAGGTTCTTCTTCAACTGCGTGAGGTTGTCCGCGATCGTCTTCTCGAAGCCCTCGGGGATGTCGTTGGCCACACCGCCCGGGCGGATGTACGCGTTGTTCATGCGCAGGCCGGTGATGCCCTCGAAGATATCGAGGATCAGCTCACGGTCACGGAAACCGTTCGTCATGGCGGTGAGCGCACCGAGTTCCATGCCTCCTGTGCCCAGCGCCACCAGGTGCGACTGGATGCGACAGAGCTCCATCATCATCACGCGGATGACCTTGGCCCGCTCCGGGACGTCATCGGAGATGCCGAGCAACTTCTCGACCGACATGCAGTACGCGGTCTCATTGAAGAACTGCGTCAGGTAGTCCATGCGGGTCACGAGCGTCACGCCCTGCGTCCACGACCGGTACTCCATCGTCTTCTCGATGCCGGTGTGCAGGTAGCCGATGGCTCCCCGCGCTTCCATGACCGTCTCGCCCTCGAGCTCCAGGATCATGCGCAGCACGCCATGTGTCGACGGGTGCTGCGGGCCCATGTTGACGACGACCCGCTCCTTGGCACCTTCTGCGGCACCGCGTACCGAGTCCCAGTCACCGCCGGTGACGGTGTGGACGCGACCCTCGGTGGTCTCGTAGCCCGTGCTCATGAGTACGACCTCCGCGTGTGTGGAGCGGCGTTGGTGGCGCCCTTGAATTCGACGTCGATGCCGTTCAGCGGGTAGTCCTTGCGCTGCGGGTGACCCGCCCAGTCGTCGGGCATCATGATGCGCGTGAGCGCCGGGTGCCCGTCGAAGATGATGCCGAAGAAGTCCCACGTCTCACGCTCGTGCCAGTCCGCACTCGGCCACAGGGACACCAGCGAAGGCACATGGCGATCAGAATCGGGGCAGGTGACCTCGAGCCGGACGCGACGGTTGTGCGTGAGCGAGAGCAGGTTGGCGATGACGTGCAGCTCCCGATCGGTGTCGCCCGGGTAGTGCACACCGGATACGCCGAGGCACATCTCGAAGCGCAGGTACTCGTCATCGCGCAGGATGCGCGCCACCTCGAGCAGGTGCTCGCGGCGCACGAACAGCGTCATCTCCTCGCGATCGATGACGACGTGCTCCACGCCGTCGATGCCGGCCGTCTGAAGGCGCTCGAACAGCACATCGGCGGCTTGGTCGAACCAGCCGCCGAAGGGACGCGAGGTTGCGCCGGGCATGGCGACCTGCCGGGTGAGGCCCGCGAAGCCCGACGTGTCACCGCTTCCCTGCACATGGAACGAGCCGGTGCGCACGTCGATGACGTGCAACTCCTGGCGCTGCTCCGGGACCACTGGTTCGGTCATCGCACGAGCCCCTTCATGTCGGCGATCGGCGTCGCGTGCAGCGCGAAGCCCTCGAGCTCCACGACCTGGCGCTCACGCTGCGCGCCCTGCTTGCGCTGCTGTGCCATCTCGCGCACCTTGATGATGCCGTCGATGAGCTGCTCGGGCCGCGGAGGGCAACCGGGCACGTAGACATCGACCGGCACGATGTGGTCGACGCCCTGGACGATGGCGTAGTTGTTGAACATGCCGCCGGAGGAAGCGCAGGCGCCCATCGAGAGCACCCACTTCGGGTCGGGCATCTGGTCGTACACCTGGCGCAGGATCGGCGCCATCTTGTTGGACAGGCGGCCGGCGACGATCATGAGATCGGCCTGGCGAGGCGAGGCGCGGAAGACCTCCATGCCGAAGCGGCCCAGGTCGTAGCGCGGTCCAGCAGCGGCCATCATCTCGATGGCGCAGCAGGCGAGGCCGAAGGTGACGGGCCACATGGACGTCTTCTGCGCATACCCCGCGAACTTCTCGAGCGAGGTGAGCAGGACGCCCTCGGGAAGGGACTCTTCAATACCCATTTGCGATTCCTAGTCCCACTCGAGTCCGCCGCGGCGCCAGATGTAGGCGTACACGACGAGCACAGACGCGATGAAGAGCAGCATCTCGACCAGTCCGAACAGGGCCATCTGGTCGAATGCGACGGCCCACGGATAGAGGAAGACGATCTCGATGTCGAACACGATGTAGAGCATCGCGGTCAGGTAGTACTTGATGGGGAAGCGGCCACCGCCCACCGGCTGTGGGGTCGGCTCGATACCGCACTCGTACGCGTCCAGCAGGGCCCGGTTGTACCGACGGGGTCCGAGGAATCCGGACACGCCCACGGTGGCAGCCGCGAAACCTCCTGCGAGTAGACCCATCACAAGAATCGGAACGGCGAGGTTGTTCACGCTCTTGCCTCTCCTGACTGCCGTGTCGGCGCATGTCAATAGATCGCTTGGAGTCTAGTGCGAATCGGACATTCGACAGCACGCGGAGTACTGACGAAAGACACTTGCCGGCGGGCCATGGAAGCGACTCGGAAGCGCGGTTCGCGCTAGCCCGCCTTGTGTGCGCGATGGATGGCCACGATGCCTCCGGTGGCATTGCGCCACTGCGGTCGCTCCCATCCTGCGTCGGCGATGAGGTCCGCGAGTGCGCGCTGGTCGGGCCAGGCCGTAATCGACTCGGCGAGGTACACATAGGCGGCGGGGTTGGACGAGGTCCTCCTGGCGATGGCGGGGAGCGCCTTCATGAGGTACTCCGAGTAGACCTTGCGCAGGAACCGGCTCGTGGGGCTGGAGAACTCGCAGATGACCATCCGCCCGCCCGGCTTCGTGACGCGCAGCATCTCGCGCAGGGCGCGGCCGGTGTCCTGGACGTTGCGCAGCCCGAAGGAGATGGTGACCGCGTCGAAGACGCCGTCTTTGAAGGGCAGGTTCAACGCGTCACCGGCCACGAAGGAGAGCTCGGGCTGACGACGCTTGCCCACCTCGAGCATGCCGATGCTGAAGTCGCAGGGAATCACCTCGGCGCCGGCGGCCGCGAACGGCGCGCTGCTGGTGCCGGTTCCGGCGGCCAAGTCGAGGATGCGCTCCCCCGAACCCGGGGCCACCGCGCGTAGCGTCATGCCGCGCCAGATGCGCGTCTGTCCCACCGCCAGCAGGTCGTTCACCAGGTCGTAGCGCTTCGCCACGCGGTCGAACATCGCCGCCACTTCCGAGGGCGCCTTGTCGAGCCTCGCGCGAACCCCGTCACGGTGCGTGCCGACGACCGTCGGATCCGCTTCCCGGGCCTCCGGCGTCGCCTCGGGCGGTACCACGGGAGGTGCGGCGAGCGGCTCCTCCGGCGCAGGCTCCTCCGAGGTGGCCGCGTCCTGCTCCGAGGTCACCAGGTCCACCTCCGAGGCGGCCGCCTCGAGGGCCTCGGGGACCACCTCGAAGACCGCGTCGCCGTCATCGAACCGATTCGCCTCAAGCGCCACGGCGGGCTGCTCGTCCGCCTCCGCGCTGCCGCTCCTGGACGCCATGTAGTACTGGATGCGCGCCACGGCATCGACCTGATGCTCTTCGACGTGCTGCTCGTCCCGCGGCTTCTTCACGCGCACATCCTGCCACCAGCCGGTCGAGCGGTCGCGCGGCGCGGCCCGGGGCTCGGCGAGGGTAGCCTCTCGCATCATGTCGACCATCGCCGTCGCCGAGGACCCTGTCCCATCGCTCGCACCACAGCTGCAGGTGCGCACCATCGAACTCACCGACCTGGGCGAGCCGCTGCTCGATCTGCTGCCCTCCCCTGCCTCCTTCGCCTGGGTGCGCGGCGACAACGGCCTCGTGGGTTGGGGGGAGAGTGCGCGGGTCATCGTGAACGGACGGGAGCGGTTCTCCCGCGCACAGCGTTGGTGGTCCGATGTGGTGCGCGCAGCCGACATCGAGGACCCGCTGCGGCTGCCGGGGACGGGAGCCGTGGCCTTCGCCTCCTTCGCCTTCGAACCGGGCCGCTCCATGCTCATCGTCCCGCGGGTCGTCGTCGGACGCTCCGCCGGCCGCACCTGGCTCACGACCATCGCGGAGGTCAGCGAGCGCCTACCGTCCATGGTCGAGGCCCTGTCCATCGCCCGTGAACCGCTGTCGGCGCCGCAAGGCGTGGTGTGGGGCGAGGGCACACGGGACAACAAGTCCTGGCAGCGAGCCGTCGCGGAGGCCGTGCAGCGCATCAACCGCGGTGAGCTCGACAAGGTGGTGCTGGCACGGGACATCGTGGCGACGTCCGGCAACCACATCGACCCTCGCTTCCTCATGCGCCGGCTGTCCGAGCGGTACCCGGAGTGCTGGACCTTCCTGGTGGAGGGCCTCACCGGTGCCACGCCGGAGTTGCTCGTGAGGCGGCGCGGAGACGTCGTCACCTCCCGTGTGCTGGCCGGCACCATCCGACGCGGTTCCTCGGTGGCGCACGACGTCGACCTCGGGGAGGAGTTGCTCGCCTCGGACAAGGACCAGCAGGAGCATGAGTACGCGGTGACGTCCGTCGCCCAGGCCCTGAGCGCCCACTGCACGGACCTCGACGTACCGGATGCACCGCGGCTGCTGCGGCTGGCCAATGTGCAACACCTGGCCACAGATGTCACCGGTCGGCTGGCCGACGATGTGCCGGTGCTCGCCCTGGCCGCCTCCCTGCACCCGACGGCCGCAGTGTGCGGGACCCCGACGGAACGCGCAGCGGTGGTGATACGCGCGCTGGAGGGCATGGACCGTTCCCGCTACGCCGGGCCGGTGGGCTGGATCGACGGCCGCGGCGACGGCGAGCTCGGCATCGCACTCCGCTGCGGCAAGGTCGACCTGGCCGATCGTCGACGCATCCGCATGTTCGCCGGCTGCGGCATCGTCGCGGGCTCCGATCCGGCCAGTGAGCTGGCGGAGTCGAATGCGAAGTTGGAGCCCATGCGTTACGCCATGGGCGGTTGACCGGCGTCTACAGGAGTGACTCCAGGCCGCGCGTCAGACCCCGGACGTCCATGACCTTGCGCACCGCGAAGAGCGTCCCGTCGACATAGGGCTGTGCGGACTCGCCGGCCTCGAAGCGGATGGACACCCGTTGGCCCGGCAGTGCGAACACGACCTCGGTCGACACCACGTATCCGGGCAGCCGCACCGAGTGCACGCGGGTCCCCTCGACGTCGGCCCCGCGCGCCTCCCTGGGTCCGGAGATGGCCTCGATGGGCACGCCCAGATTGGGCCGGCGTACGGCGCTCAGCTTCTCCGCCAGCTCACGCGCAGTGCCGCTCGGCACATCCTCCTTGGCGTCGCTGGCGTAGTCGATGACCTCCCAGTTCGGGATGTGCTCGGCGATGGAGATCGACGCCATCTGCGCCAGCGCGGCTGCCACCGCGTAGTTGCCGGCGGCGATCACGCCGACCCCCGCGGCCGCGGCCGCTGCGGCGATGTCGTCATAGTCGGCGGCTGTCAGCCCGGAGGTGCCGACCACCACCGGCTTGCCCGCCGCCAGCGCGAGCAGGACGTGGGCCTTCACGAACTCGTGTCGGGTGTAGTCCACGTAGACATCGCAATCGCCCACGGCCTCCTCGACCGTGCCGAAGACCGGCACTCCCCAGGTGCCTGCGCCCAGGGCCTCGCCGAGGTCGCGACCGGACTGGGTCCGGGCAACCGCGGACACGAGTTGGAGGTCCTCGGCTTCGCGGACGGCATGCGCGATCGCGGACCCCGTCCAACCGGTGGCGCCACCGAGTGCGATGCGAATGGTCATGATGGAACCGCCTTCAGGGTGAGGGTGTCTTGCGCGGAACGTGTGATGGCCGCGGTGCTGAAGGGCCAGGGGAAGGACCGGCCCGCCACCCAGGCGTCCGCTTGGTCCACGTAGTGCGATGCGTACGCGTGACCGCTCTCGCCGGTGAGGTTCACCCAGCTGCTGCGGTCCCAGTCGGCAAGGTCCAGGACCTGGCGCATGGACGGCGCCTCATAGACGCTGTAGCCGTCATCAAGGTTCCAGGACGTCGCGTTGACCACCGACGAGGAACCGCTGAGGTGCAGCGGTCCGCGGTTGAACAGCATCTCGATGGGCTTGATGCCGCTCTTGCCGAAGGTCTGGTTCGTGAGGGTGAGCGTGTGCATCGCACCCCACGTCCAAGTCGCGGTGTCCGGGCCGAAGCGTGCGATGAGTTCGGCGCGGGCCTGCGCCAGGGCCCTGCGCACGATGTCGTCGCGCGTCTCCACAACACCCGTGGTGCGCAGGTCGTCCCACCACCTGCTGTGGGGGTTGGCGAGCAGGTTGCGCATGACCTCGAACCACCGGTCCTGGCCGTTGATGGGGTAGGCCCTGGGCAATTCGTCGCGGAAGGTGTCGATGGCGAGGTGGCGCCAGAAGGCGGCGAACAGCGCCGGTCCCGGCGAGCCGCCACTCGCGTCCATCTGGGCGCCCGCCCGCAGCCAGTGCCCGAGGAGGGCGGTGTCCGTGTCCGTCTCCGCCGCCACCGCCGCGGGCACCAGCACCTGCGCCAACTCGTTGCGCGCGTCCATCTGCAGTCGCTGCATCATGGCCGCGGTGACCTTGGTGCCCGCACGCTCGTACTGCGTGAGCACGTCGCGAATGCGCTGCGAGCGCGAGCCGTAGGCCCAGTCACTCGTCAGGTGGTACGGGTACGTCCGATCCGGCACGACCGCCTGATTGGCAGTCACCACGAAACCGTCCCGGGGGTTGAGCACCGAGAGCAGGGCGTCGAAGGGGATGTACCCGCTCCAGCCGTACTTGGAGTCCCAGCCGGGCACCGGCCAACGCCCGTCGTATCCACGTCGGATCGGGATGCGCCCCGGGGACTGGTAGCCGATGTTCCCGGCCCTGTCGGCGTAGACCAGGTTCTGTGATGGCACCTCAAAGGAGCGGGCAGCGGCACGGAACGAGGACCAGTCGGAAGCCCGGTCGAGGAGGAAGACCGCGTCCGCAGTGCGGCCCGGACTGAGCGCGGTCCAGCGCAACGCCACCGCGTAACCGCGCCGCGAGCCCGCCGCGGCATACGTCCTGCTCACATCGGAGATGAGCGGACCATGCGAGGTGGACCGAGCCCGCCAGTGCACGTCAGCCCCGCCGGCCACCTTGATCGTCTCGTCGACCACGGTGAGCGGGTGCAGGACCCCATCGACCCTCACCCGGTTGCCCTGCACATCCTCCAGCACCAGGTCGCTGACATCGGCGCCGAGGTTGGTGAATCCCCAGCCGACGTTCGCGTTGTGCCCGATGATCACGCCCGGGAATCCGCTGAACGACCAGCCCGCGACGTCGAAGGTGCACGCGCTGTCGTGGGTGGTGCAGTGCAGGCCCACCTGCGTCCAGATCGACGGCATGGTGGGCGACAGGTGGGGATCGTTGGCAAGCAGGGGCTTCCCGGTGGCGGTGAGCGCTCCGGAAACGGCCCAGGCGTTCGAGCCGATGCCCTCGTCCTTGGTGCCGAAGTAGTCCGGCATCCGCCGAATGACGTCGGCGATGTCAGCCATGGTCCGGGAGGTGTTGAGCACGGTTGGAGCGGTCGCATCGAAATGGAGCAGGCTGCGCACCCCACCCTGCGTCACGATCGGTGCGTGCCGGTCGAACGGATAGGGCGGGTACAGCTCCTCGGCACGCTGCACGCCCACGGCCGCGGCCGCGGTGGTGCGATCGATCTCCTCGTCGATGTTGTTGCGCAGGTCCCAGGCCATGGCCTTGAGCCAGCTCACGGAATCGAGCGGAGTCCAAGGCTCCGGTGCATAGCCCTTGAGGCGCAGTCCGAGCACCGCGTACTCGAGCGACATCGAGCGGCCGGATCGATGCGTGGAGAGCCAGGCGTTGACGCCGTCGGCGTAGTCCTGCAGCAGGGCGATCGTCTCC
The DNA here is from genome assembly GCA_021784375.1 of Actinomycetes bacterium. The sequence continues at coordinate 11,970 of JAJXSV010000047.1, forward strand.
GGCCTGAGGAGGCGCAACTCGGCCTGGGCGACTCGCCTCCAGCCCATGGTGCGCAGGAACTCGTCCGTCGCGAGTTGGCTGCGGCCGAAGAGTTCCGAGAGCCGTCCCGCGGTCACGTGACGGCGGAAGTCCATCTCCCAGAAGCGGTCCTGCGCATGCACATATCCCTGCGCCATGAACAGGTCGTGGTCGTTGCTCGCGAAGATCTGGGGCACGCCCCGCGCGTCACGCAGGACCCGGACATCCGCGTGCAGTCCCTTCACATCGAGCGTGCCGGTCGTCTGCGGCCAGGATGCGCGAACCGTGGCGTAGCCGAGCCCGGCGGCACCCAGCGCCAGCAGCACGACGAGCGCAATCACGCTCACCAGGCCACGGCGCAACCACCGCACGGCTACCCCCGAAGGTTGAGGACGATGACGCTCACGCCACCAAGTTCACGCGCCCCGGCGAGCGCGCTTCGCAGGTCATCCTCCCCCGTCGCCCCGATCACGTGCGCGCCGAAGCCGGCCGCGATCGCCGCGACGTCACGATTGTGCGGCGTGCCGTACACGCGGGTGAAGACGTCGCGGAACTCGGGTGCGCCCTGCTCCAAGGTCTCGAAGATGCGCCCACCGTTGCTGTCGAGGACGACCAACGCGATGTTCGGTCGCGGCGACTCCTCCTCGATGAGGAGGCCGTTGATGTCGTGGAGGAATGTGAGGTCGCCCATGAGGGCCGTGGCGTAGGCGTCGCGCTTCATACGCTGGTGCGCGATGGCGGCGCCGATCGCCGCGGACACGACACCATCGATGCCGTTGGCTCCGCGGTTCATGTACGAGGTGACGACGTCGTCGAACGCGGGTGCCACCCGCTCCGCGTAGCGGATCACGCTCGAGGGCCCGTACCACACCAGGTCCCCTGGAGCAGCGGCTTCGAGCGCGACCCGGGTGAGTGCGGCCGCCGGCAACAGCGGGCGACCGGAGGCGACCGCATCCGCGCGTTGCCAAGCCCCCAGCCAGTCGGCATCGGTGGGCTTGAGCCGGGAGACGTCGGGAAGGCGCGGCAGTTGCATGGCGGCCGTCGCGAAGGGGTCGATGGTGGAGCGACCCACCGACACGTGCCGCCCCGCGGACTTCACGAAACTGCCGATGCTGCGCGAGAGCGCGAAGC